>JBBFLF010000009.1:0-111392 GCA_037481655.1 Desulfobaccales bacterium
GTGCGGGGGGAGGGCAGGGAGCTACGCTCCCTGGCCCTCTCCCCGCCAACTCCTCACATATCCCACCACCACATCCGGGCGGTTGGTGCCGATGCCGTCCAGGGACATGGTGAGGTAGGGTTTCAGAGTCTCGAGGTCGTCGATGTTCCAGATGAACACCAAGAGACCGGCGGCGTGGGCTTGGGCCACCAGCTCCGGGGTGACGTAGGCGTAGTGCAGCACCAAAGCGTCGGCCAGGGCGGCCCGGGCCAGCCCCGCGGGGTCCGCCGGGCAGCCCACCAGGAGCACCCCGGTCCTGAGGCGGGGCTCGGCCGCCTTCATGGCCTTGACCACCGGGTGCCAGAAGGAGATGGCGTGCACCCGCTCGAAGAGCCGGTGGGAGCGGACGAATTCCGTCAGCACCGGGCCGGCCTCCGGGGCCTTCACCTCCACGATGAGGTGGGCCTGGGGCGTCACCAGCTCGGCCACCTCCTCCAGGCTGGGGATCCGCTCGCCTTTCCCGGCGTCCAGACGCTTAAGCTCCGCCAAGGTGAAGTCCCGTACCCGGCCGCGGCCGTTGGTGGTGCGGTCCACGGTTTCGTCATGGATGACCACCAGGCGGTCGTCCCGGGAGAGGTGCACATCCACCTCCACCGCCGTCACCCCCAGCTCCAAAGCCCGGCGGATGGACCTGAGCGTGTTTTCCGGCTCCAGACCCGCCGCGCCCCGGTGTCCCATGATATACATCCGTCTCCCCCTTTTCCCTGCCAGGCCTTCCGTCGCCGCCCCCTTTGCGATAAAGTGAGGCGAAGCGAAGCCCCTCCTTGAGGGGAAATCCGCTTTATCATCGCAGGATCCCGGCGGAAAAACAAGACGCCGCATGACCTCGGAGGGCAAGGTGGCAGGCTGGTTCTGGCTGGCTATGGGGGCCATTTTCCTGTGGGGGGCCTGGGGGGTGTTGGGGAAGGTGGCAGCCCGGAGCCTGCCCTTCCAGGCGGTGTATGCCGTGGGGGTGCTGGGGCATCTGGCCACGGTCGTGACGGTGCTGCTCACCACCGGCGGCCGCCTCCCCTGGCATCCGGCGGGCTGGGCTGCCGCCCTGGGGGCGGGTCTGTGCACCTCCGTGGGCCTGTTGTGCTTCTACGGCGCCCTGGCCCGGGGACCGGCGGCGGTGGTGGTGCCCCTGACCAGCCTCTACCCGGTGATCACCGTGCTTTTGAGCCGGGTCCTGTTGCAGGAGACCCTGACCCTCAGGCACCTGGCGGGCATCGCACTGGCGGTGGCGGCGGGCTGGCTCCTCTCCGAGGGATAGGGGCGGCATGGGCACGGAAATCCGCATCCTGGCCCTGGACGTAGGAGAGAAGCGCATCGGCGTGGCCATCAGCGATCCCCTGGGCCTCACCGCCCAGGGGCTGGGCGTCATCGAGCGACGGGACCTGGCCCGGGATGTGGCGGCCATTATGGCCCTGGTGGCCGACTATCCGGTGCAGGAGATCGTGGTGGGCCTCCCCCGACATTTGGACGGCCGGCCCGGCACCCATGCAGAGATGGCGCTGGAGCTGGCCGAGGTCCTGGGCCGGGAGCTGGGGGTGCCCGTCATTCCTTGGGACGAGCGGCTCACCACCCAGGAGGCGGAGCGTCTGCTGGTGGCCGCGGATGTGAGCCGCAAGAAACGGCGCCGGGTGGTGGACCAGGTGGCTGCGGCCCTCATTCTGCAGGGTTACCTGGACCGCCGGCGGCAGACCTAAGCTTTTCCCTCCACAATTCTTTTCTCCGCCTTTTCCTGATATTTTTATCGGGGATTCCCTGAGCGGACGGATTGTCCGGTCGGCCGCAGGTATGAGATTAACTTATTGATTTTCCTTTAATTATTTTAAATTCAGCCAAAGTTTGTGAAAGTTTTCCGAAGGGATTTTTTTCCTTGACAATTCCCTAAAAAAGGCTGAAATTGGTTCCCGTGTGGGGAATTGTGGGTTAAAGTGGAGTGCCGGGCCATAAAGGGGGAGCGGTGTTCACCGGTAGCTTCTTCCACTCCATGGACAACAAGGGACGGGTGAGCATCCCCTCCCGCTACCGGGACATCCTGCAGGAGCGCCAGGACCGGCAGCTCATGCTCACCAACTGGGACGGCTACATCCTGGCCTTCCCCATGTCCGAATGGATCAAGGTGGAGGCCAAGATCGGCGAGTTGGCCCTCTTTCGCAAGGACCTCCGGGCCTTCCAGCGGTTCATCATCTCCGGGGCGGAGGAATGCCCCCTGGATCGCCAGGGCCGCATCCTCATTCCCCAAAATTTACGGGATTACGCCAAACTCACCCGGGATGTGGCCCTGGTGGGCGCGGTGCGCTGCTTTGAGATCTGGGACCGGGCCGCCTTCGAGGCCCACCGCAAGCAGCTGGAAGAATCCATCAATGAAGAGGTATTGCACGAATTGCTGATTTAGACCAGGACCAGACCCCGGTGCACGCACCGGTGATGGTAGCGGAGGTGGTAGGGGGCCTCAATTGCCGGCCCGGCCGTCTGTATGTGGATGGCACCATCGGCGAGGGGGGACACGCAGTGGCCATCCTGGACCGCATCGCTCAAGAGGGGGAGCTGGTGGGACTGGATCGCAATCCAGTCGTTCTTGAAGCGACCGCCCGGCGGCTGGCCCCCTACACCTCCCGCTTTTTTCTCTTTCCCGCCCCGTTCAGCCGCCTGGGGGAGGTGCTGGCGGCCCTGGGGCGGTCTCAGGCCGCCGGCATTCTGCTGGATCTGGGCCTCTCCTCGTATCTTCTGGAACGCTCCGGCCGGGGTTTCAGCTTCCGCCGGGAGGAGCCCCTGGACATGCGCTACAACCCCGCCGAGCCCCTGCCCACGGCCGCGGAGCTGCTGAACACGCTCCCCGAAGCCGAGCTGGCCCGCATCTTTTGGGAGTATGGCGAGGAGCCCCGGGCCCGGCAGGTGGCCAAGGCGGTAGTGGAGGCAAGGCAGCGCCGGCCGCTCAGCACCACCTCCGACCTGCTGGAGGCGGTGCAGCCGGTGCTGAAGCCCCGGCCCGGCAGCCGCCGGCACCCGGCCACCCGGATCTTTCAGGCCTTGAGGATGGCGGTGAACCGGGAGCTGGAGGAGCTGGAGACATTCCTTAACCAGGCTCCGGCCTGGCTGGAACCCAGCGGCCGCCTGGTGATCCTCTCCTATCATTCCCTGGAGGACCGCCTGGTGAAACAGCACTTTCAGGAGTGGGAACGCCAGGGCCTGTGCCGGCGGCTGACCAAAAAGCCGCTCAGGCCCACGGACGAGGAGGTTCGGGCCAATCCCCGGGCCCGCACCGCCCGCCTGCGCATCGCCGAAAAACTCTGAGCCGGTAAGGAGGTTTTTCATGCCCGCCCCGCTGACTCTGCGTCTCCAGGCCGTCAATCATGCGCTCTTCGCCAAAAACCGCAAGCTGGTGCACTCCGACAGCCGGCTGGGCCGGGCCGTGGTCACCGTGCTCATCTGCGCCACCTTGGGGCTGGTGACCACCTCCATCATCTGGGCCTGGAGCAGCGTCCAGGTGGTGGAGCTGCAGTACCAGATCTCCCAGGCCCAAGAGATTCAGAAACAGCATCGGGAACTTTACGAGAAACTGCTCATTGAATACGCCAACCTCACCGGAGCCCCTCGCCTGGAGAAGCTGGCGGATAAATATGGCATGCTGCCGCCGGAGCCTTCTCAGATCATCCGGGTGCCATGAGTTACTTCCTGAACAAGTGGGTGCGCCTGCGCCTGGTGCTGGTGGCCGTGTTTCTGGCAGGGCTCGGCCTGCTGGTCGTGGGGCGCTTCCTCCATCTCCAGGTCCTACAGGGCTCGGCCCTGAGGGAGGAGGCCGAGGCCTGTCTCCGCAAGCTCGCCCCGGTGCTGCCGGAGCGGGGCCTCATCTTGGACCGCCACGGCGCCGAGCTGGCGGTGAGCACCCGGGTGTACTCCGCCGTGGCCCATCCCCGGCAACTGAAAAACCCCCAGCGGCTGGCCAAGGAGCTGGCGCCGGTTTTGGGAATGAGCGTCAAGGACCTCCAGGAGCTCCTCACCTCGGAGCAGCCCTTTGTGTGGCTCAAACGCCACCTCACCCCGGAGCGGGAGGCGGCCTTCCGGGCCTGGCAGGAGCGGGTGCAGGAGCGGGCCCAGAAAAAGGGCGGGCCCCAATCCCGCCAGGAAGAGGACGCCATCTATCTGTTGCCGGAATCCAAGCGCTTTTACCCCCAGCAGACCCTGGCCGGGCCCATCTTGGGGTTCTGCAATATCGACGGCGTGGGGCTGGAGGGCCTGGAATACCAGTTTAACCGGGAGCTCTACGGCAAGCCCAAGAAGGTGCAGCGGCTCATGGATGCCCGGGGCCGCATCGTGGTCACCGAGGAGAAGGCCTTTGACCCGGAGGTCCGGGGCCACAACCTGGTCCTGACCATCGACCGCACCATCCAGTATATTGTGGAAAAGGAGCTGGCCAAAGGGGTGGCCAAGTGGAACGCCGCCGGCGGCTACGCCATGGTCATGCGGCCGCAGACGGGGGAAATCCTGGCCATGGCCCAGCTCCCCACCATGGACCCCAACCAGCCGGCCCGGGCCCCGGAATTTGCCCGCAAGAACCGCAACCTCACCGAGGCCCTGGAGCCGGGGAGCGCCTTCAAGATCTTCATCGTCGCCTCGGCGCTGGACGCCGGGCTGGTGAAGCCCACGGACCGCTACCATTGCGAAAACGGCGTTTGGCAATTGGGGGCCAAGGAGCGCATCCGGGACGTGCACGCTTACGGCGGCCTGACGGTGCAGCAGATCATCCAGAAATCCAGCAACATCGGCTCCGCCAAGATCGCCAACCGCCTGGGCCCGGCCCGGCTGGACGATTATCTTCGGGCCTTCGGCTTCGGCTCCCGCACCGGTATCCCCTTCCCCGGGGAGACGCCGGGTCTGGTGAAGAATCACCGGCGTATCCGCTCGCCCCTGGATCGGGCCACCACCGCCTTCGGGCAGGGTATCTCGGTCTCCGTCCTGCAGCTCACCACCGCCTTGGCGGCCCTGGGCAATGACGGGGTGCTGATGCGGCCGCTCTTGGTCAAGGAGATCGTCAACGCCCAAGGGGAAAAGGTGGAGGAATTCCAGCCCCATCCGGTGCGCCGGGTGCTGTCCTCCCAGGCCACTCGCCAGATTTTGGCCATGATGCAGACGGTGACCGAGCCCGGGGGCACCGCCGCCGGCATGGCCCCGCCGGGTTTCACCGCCGCCGGCAAGACCGGCACCGCCCAGAAGGTGGTGGGCCGGGCCTACTCCCACAGCAAGTTCAACTCCGTCTTTGTGGGACTGGTGCCGGCGGACCACCCCGTGCTGGCCATCACAGTGATTATTGATGAATCCAAAGGCGCCATCTACGGCGGGGTGGTGGCGGCCCCCATCTTCCGGGAGATCGCCACCCAGGTGCTGCGGGTGCTGGGCTATCATCCCCCGACGCCCAATTTGCCCGTCCTGGCCAACGGCAAGAAAGCCCCGGACCCCGCCGGCGGCCGCAAGAACCGGGAGGTGGTGCCCGCTTCCGTGTTGTCACTCCCGGAACTCCTCCCGGAGGTGGTCGTGCCCGCCGCGACGCCGACCCTGAAGCCGGGGGAGCCCTTGAAGGTCATGCCCGATGTCCGGGGCCTCACCATCCGGCAGGTGCTGGACCTGCTCCACCAGGCCGGGGTGCGCTGCCACTTGGAGGGGAGCGGCCTGGCGGTGGAGCAGGACCCGGCCCCCGGCACCGAACTGACGCCCGGCGCGGTGTGCGCGGTGAAATTCCGCTCCCCTCTCTGAAGCGGGATGAGGGGGAGGTTGTCAAGCCGGGCGAGTTTGGATAGGATGTGAGCGTGGTGGGTCTCAACCCCAGCCCCGACCGCTTCCCCCGTCCACCTGAGATGTCAAGTCGCTTTCAGCCGTTATCCGAGGTGTCCATGCCCGTCGCCGGAACTCCCACCCTTGGCCAGCTTCTGGAGGGTCTGGAGGGCTGCCGGGTGAGGGGAGACGCCTCCCTGCCGGTGCCGGGGATCGCTTATCACTCCCGGGAGGTGGTGCCAGGGGGGATGTTTGTGGCCATCCGGGGCCTCACCACTGATGGCCGGCTCTATGTGCCCGCGGCCCTGGAGCAGGGGGCCCGCATCGTGGTGAGCGACCGGGAGTTGAGCGTGCCGGAGGGGATTACCCTGGTCCAGGTGCCCGACGCCCGCCTGGCCCTGGCGCACTTAAGCGCCGCCTTTTACGGCCACCCCAGCCGGGAGCTCACCCTCATCGGCATCACCGGCACCAACGGCAAGACCACCACGGCGTATCTCCTGGAGGCCATCCTCACTGCCGCCGGCCACCGGGTGGGGGTGTTGGGCACGGTGAATTACCGCCTGGGGGAACGGCGCTGGCCGGCGCCGGTGACCACCCCCGAGAGCCTGGACCTGAACCGCTATTTACGGGAAATGCGTCAGGCCGAGGCCACCCATGCAGTGATGGAGGTCTCCTCCCACGCCCTGGACCTGAAGCGGGTGGACCGGGTGGCCTTTGACGCCGCCATCTTCACCAATCTCTCCCAGGACCACCTGGATTACCACCGGGATCTGGAGAGCTATTTTCAGGCCAAGTCCCGGCTATTCCTGGAAATTCTCGGCGATGGGGGCCCCCGGGGGCTGGCGGTGCTCTCGGTGGACGACCCCTGGGTGCGCCGACTATGGCCCCGGGTGCCCGGTCCGGTGCTCACCTGCGGGCGCCATTTTGAGGCCCAGGTGCGGCCGGTGTGGACCGACTTCCGCCAGGACGGCCTCACCGCCCGCCTCACCACCCCCTGGGGCGAGCTCACCTTACAGTCCCGACTGGTGGGCCCCTTCAACCTGGCCAATATCCTGGCGGCCACGGCCGCCGCCCTGGGGCTGGGGGTGGCGCCGGAAGCCGTGGCCGCGGGGGTGGCGCGGCTCCCCGGTGTGCCGGGGCGACTGGAGCGCTTTGGGCCGCCGGCGGGCCCCCACATCTTTGTGGATTACGCCCACACCCCCGATGCGTTGGCCTCGGTGCTGGCGGCCCTCACCACCCTCGGGTTTGGCCGTATCATCACGGTTTTCGGCTGCGGCGGCGACCGGGACCGCAGCAAGCGGCCCCTCATGGGCCAGGCCGCGGCGGAGGCGAGCCGCCTGGTGATTGTCACCACCGACAACCCCCGCACCGAGGATCCCCTGGGGATCATCGCCGACATCGAGGCGGGCCTGGCCGAGGCAGGGCTCAAGCCCCTGAGCCTGGCCGCCATCTGCCGGGGGGAGCCCGGGTATGTGGTGGTGCCGGACCGGCGGGAAGCCATCCGGCTGGCGGTGCGCCTGGCGGAGCCCGGGGAGGCGGTGCTGGTGGCCGGCAAAGGCCACGAGGATTACCAGATCTGGGGGACCCGCAAGATCCATTTCGACGACCGGGAAGAGGTCTGCCAGGCCCTCCGGGAGCGGGGCTGGCAACCAGATTGAGCTCGGGCACTGCCCCAGGGCAGCCCATGGTCACGGGGGCAGATGAGCTTCGGGATCGGAAAGATTTTTTGACATCATCAACTGCCGGCTGAGCATGTTATTCAGATGACCGCCACCTTCACCGCCGCCGAGATTGTGGCCGCCACCGGAGGAAAGCTCCTTCGGGGGGAGCCCCGCCGCGCCTTTGCCGGGGTGTCCACCGACTCCCGCACCTGCCAGGCAGGCAACGTGTTTGTTCCCCTGAAAGGGGAGCGCCACGACGGCCATGTTTATCTCCCCCAAGTCCTGAGACGGGGGGCCGGGGCAGTGCTGGTGGCGGAGTCCTGGCTCGGCCGGGCCCCGGTGGCCGCTCTGCCGCCGGAGCTCACCGTCATTGCCGTGCCGGACACCCTGACCGCCCTGGGAGACCTGGCCCGGGCCTGGCGCCGGCGCTTTCCCGGGCCGGTGGTGAGCCTCACCGGCAGTTGCGGCAAAACCACCGCCAAAGAGATGACCGCCCGGGTCCTGGGCAGCCGTTTCCGGGTGCTGAAAAATGAGCTTAACCTCAACAACCTCATCGGCCTGCCCCAGACCCTGCTGAGGCTGGATGCCGGTTATGACGCCGGGGTGCTGGAGATGGGCATGAACCGCTTCGGGGAGATCCGGCGGTTGACCGAGATCTCCCAGCCCACCGTGGGGGTGTGGCTCAATGTCCATCCGGCCCATACCGAGGGGGTGGGCTGCGTGGAGGGGGTGGCCGGGGCCAAGGCGGAGATCCTGGGGGCCTTGCCCCCCGGAGCCCTGCTGGTGTATAACGCCGACGACTGCCGGGTGGCGGCCCGGGCGGCCCACTATCCCGGCCCCAAGCTGGGTTTCGGGAGCTCCCCCGAGGCCCGGCTGCGGCTGCTCCGCCGTTCACCTCAGGGTCTGGCGGGGCAAAGGGCCCTGGTGGCCTGGGAGGGGCGCACCTTCACCCTCACCCTCACCGTCCCGGGGCGCCACATGGTGCTGAATGCCCTGGCGGCCGTGGGCGTGGGGCTGGGTCTGGGCCTGAGCCCGGAGGAGGCGGCCGCCGCCTTAGCCGGCTTCACCGCCATTCACCGGCGCTCCCAGGTCCTCACCCTGCCCTCCGGGGTGCACCTCCTCAACGACTGTTACAACGCCAACCCCGGCTCCATGGCCGCGGCCTTGGAGCTGCTGTCCGAGCTCAAGGGCCAAGGCCGGGCCGCCGCTGCCCTGGGGGACATGCTGGAGCTGGGGAGCTTAAGTCAGGCCGCCCACCGGGAGCTGGGCCGCCAGGCGGTGGCCGCCGGGGTGGAGTTCCTGACGGTGGTGGGGAATTTCCGGGAAGAGGTGGCCGCCGGCGCCCGGGAGGCGGGCCTTCCGGCTGCGGCCATCAAGCCGGTGGCCGACAAATCCCAGGCCGTGCGAACACTCCGGGATTTCCTCCGGCCGGGGGACTGGCTGCTGGTGAAGGGCTCCCGCTCCATGCACATGGAGGCGGTGGTGGCGGGCCTGGCCGCCGCCTGAATCCTTCGGCCGGCCATGAATTTCCCTTAAGCGAGTATCCGAGCCGATCATGCTCTATCATCTGCTCTATCCCTTAAAGACGGTCTTCGGCGGCTTCAACGTCTTCCGCTATCTCACCTTCCGAAGCATCTTTGCGGTGCTCACGGCCCTGTTCATCACCCTGATCATCGGGCCCTGGGTCATCCGCAAGCTCAAGGAGCTGAGTTTCGGCCAGTATATCCGGGAGGACGGCCCCCAGTCGCATCATCAGAAGGCCGGCACCCCCACCATGGGCGGGCTGATGATCCTCTTTTCCATGGTGGTGACCACCTTGCTCTGGGCCGATCTCACCAATTTCTACATCTGGCTCCTCATCGGTGTGGCCCTGGGCTTTGGCGCCATCGGTTTCTGGGACGACTACCTCAAGGTGATCAAGAAGCACAACCGGGGCCTGAGCGGCAAGGCCAAGTTTTTCTGGCAGACGGTGGTGGCCACCCTGGTGGCCCTGGCCCTGTATGTTTACCCGGACTTTGAGACCACCCTCACGGTGCCCTTCTTCAAGGACATCAACCCCAACCTGGGGCTGGCCTTCCTGCCGGTGGCGGTGTTCATCATCGTGGGCACCGCCAATGCGGTGAACCTCACCGACGGCCTGGACGGCCTGGCCATCGGGCCGGTGACCATCGCCGCCGCCTTTTATCTCATCTTCGCCTATCTGGCGGGGAACGCCCGCATCGCCGCCTATTTGCAGATCCCCTTTGTGAAGGGGGTGGGGGAGCTCTCCATCTTCCTGGCGGCCTTGGTGGGGGCGGGCATCGGCTTTCTCTGGTTCAACGCCTATCCGGCCCAGGTCTTCATGGGGGATGTGGGCGCCCTGGCCCTGGGGGGCATCCTGGGCACGGCGGCCATCGCCGTCAAGCAGGAGATCCTCCTGGTGGTGGTGGGCGGGCTGTTCGTGGTGGAGGCCCTAAGCGTCATCATGCAGGTGTGCTTCTTCAAGGTGACCAACGGCAAGCGCATCTTCCGCATGGCGCCCATCCACCACCACTTTGAGCTCAAAGGCTGGCCGGAGCCTAAGGTCATTGTGCGCTTCTGGATCATCTCCCTGGTGTTGGGCCTGCTCTCCCTGAGCGCCCTGAAACTGAGGTGAGCATGGAGCTCAAAGGCGCCCGGGTCCTGGTGGTGGGGCTGGCCCGCACGGGGGTGGCGTTGGCGCGGTTTCTCAGCGCCCAGGGGGCTATCGTGACGGCCACCGACGCGGCCCCGGCGGAAAACCTGGCGGAGGCAATAAAAGCCCTGGACGGCCTCCCGGTGACCCTGGAACTGGGGGTGCCCCAGCCCGCCGCGGTGGAGGCGTACGACCTCATCCTCCTCAGCCCCGGGGTGCCGCCGGAGCTGCCCTGGCTGGAGGCAGCCCGGCGTCGGGGCATCCCGGTGGTGGGCGAATTGGAGCTGGCCCGGCCCTTCCTCACCCTGCCCATCCTGGCCATCTCCGGCACCAACGGCAAGACCACCACCACCACCCTCACCGCCGAGCTCCTTCAGGCCGGGGGCTTACGGCCCCTGGTGGGCGGCAACATCGGCACCCCCCTCATCTCCCTGGTGGAGGAACAGAGCGGGCATGACCTCCTGGTGTTGGAAGTCTCCAGCTTCCAACTGGACACCGCCCCGAACTTTCATGCCCATCGGGCGGCGCTCTTGAACATCACCCCGGACCATCTGGACCGCTATCCCGATTACAACGCCTATGTGGCCTCCAAGGCAGGGCTTTTCCGGCACCAGACCGCCGCCGATCTCCGGGTCCTCAACTTTGATGACCCGGGGGTGCGGGCTATGCAGGAGGGACCCGCCCGGGTGCTGTTTTTTTCCACCCGCCAGCCCCTGGCGGCAGGGGCCTGGCTGGAGGGGGAGACCCTGCGGGTGCGCCTGCCGGGCGGCCCCGATGCCGCTTTTCCCCTCGCCGACATCCGCCTGTCCGGCCGCCACAATCTGGAAAACGTCATGGCGGCGCTGCTTCTGGCCCTGGATGCCGGGGTGGCGCCGGCGGCCTGCCGGGACGTGCTGGCCCGCTTCGCCGGCCTGCCCCACCGCATCCAGTATGTGGCCACCATCGACGGGGTGGAGTATTACGACGATTCCAAGGGCACCAATGTGGGCGCGGTGATCCGGGCCCTGGAGCAGTTTTCCCGGCCCGTGCTTCTCATTGCCGGCGGCCGGGACAAGGACAGCGACTTTTCCCTGCTGGCCCCGGCCATTAAAGCGCGGGTGCGCCACCTGGTGCTGCTGGGGGAGACCAAGGAGCGCCTGGCCAAAGCCTGGCAAGGCCTGGCGCCCATCCACCTGGTGGCGGACCTGGCCGAGGCGGTGCGCACCTGCCGCCGGCTGGCCCGCCCGGGGGAGGTGGTGCTGCTGTCCCCGGCCTGCGCCAGTTTCGATATGTTCCGGGATTACGCCCACCGTGGCGACACCTTTCAGCGCCTGGTGCGGGAGGCGGCTCATGGCCGGGGCATCTGAGGCCGTCAGCGGCCGGCAGGACCATCTCCTGCTCTATGCCACCCTGGGGCTGGTGCTCTTGGGCCTCACCAGCGTCTTCACTTCCAGCACCGTCATGGCCATGGCCCAATTCCAGGACCCCTATTACTTTGTCAAGCGGCAGGTTTTTTATGCCCTCCTGGGGTTGGCGCTGCTGTATATTGCCAGCCGCATCCCTTACCAGTACTGGAAGCCCCTGGTCTATCCTATCCTGCTCCTTTCCCTCATCAGCCTCATTTTGGTATTTGTGCCCGGCATCGGGGCCAAAGTGCGGGGCGCGGCCCGCTGGCTGAAATTGGGGCCTTTGACCCTGCAGCCCTCGGAGTTCGCCAAACTGGCCCTGGTCATCTTCCTGGCCTACTCCCTGGCGCGCAAACAGGAGAAGATGAAGTATTTCGCCATCGGCTTTCTCCCCCACATGCTGGTGGCGGGAATTTTCATCCTCCTGATCCTCAAGGAGCCGGACTTCGGTACCGCCGTCACCCTGGCCCTGATCACCTTCATCATGCTGTTGGTGGGCGGTACCCGGGTGACCTACATCTTTTTCGCCTCCCTGGCGGGGCTGGTGTTGGGGACCTTGGCGGTACTCCGGGATCCCAAAAAATTCGCCCGCATCCTCTCTTTTTTGGACCCCTGGAAGCACGGTCAGGATGTGGGTTATCAATTGAAGCAGTCCCTCCTGGCCATCGGGTCGGGCGGGCTCATCGGGGTGGGGCCGGGGCAGAGCCGGGCCAAGCTCTTTTACCTGCCGGACGCCCACACCGATTTCATCCTGGCCATTTACAGCGAGGAATTCGGCCTGGTGGGGGTACTTTTGCTGCTGGCGCTCTTCACTCTGGTGACCATCCGCGGCCTGCGCCTGAGCCTGAGGGCTCCGGACGCCTTCGGGTCATACCTGGCCCTGGGCCTCACCCTCATCATCAGTCTCCAGGCCGCCATTAACATGGGGGTGGTCACCGGGATTTTGCCCACCAAGGGGCTGTCCCTCCCCTTCCTCAGCTACGGCGGCTCCAATCTCCTCACCAACCTCCTGGCGGTGGGCATTCTCCTGAACATCAGCGGTCAGGTGAAGCAGCCTGCGGCCGTCGCCAGCCGCCTGCCCACGGGGGCTCCCGCCCCAGCGGCCGTCTCCGGTGAGCCTCCCCGGTGACCGAGATCCCCTGAAGCACTTCTTCCACAGGCGGACAAAATTCTTTCCCGCTCCTTGACAATCCCTCAAAATGAGGCTAAGCTGGCATCATCTCAGGTTACCCCTGATAAAGAATTAAGGTTTTTTCTTAGGGAAAGTGGCCGGCTGCATTTTTTCTCCGGGGAGCCTGACTGCCGCCCGGGCGGGGGCAGACGCCTTCTTGGCGGACATGACAGCCCTGAGCCTCACAGACCAGGGGGAGGAGAGGTGACGAGGCGGCGGCCAGGGTCCCAGGAGGGGGGGGACATGGACGTCCGGCGGGTGCCGGCCCAGGAAGCGGCAGCCCGGCGTTGGTTCGATTTCCTGGCGGCGGAGTGCACCCGCCGGGACGGCCTGCTGTGTTTCTACGACCAGGAAAAATCCTCCCGGGTGTTGAGCTCTTGTCAGGCTCTGGCCCGGCATCTGGAGGGCCAGGTGGCCACATCTGACTCTCCCGCTTCTGGGATGGGTCGGGAGGACGAACCCTGCCCCTTCTCCCTGCCCGCCGTGCCCAGGGGACCGGGCTGACGCTTCGCCCGGGGGCGCTTCCATCCCCTGGAAGAGCTGAGACTTTCCATCCTCTTTTTTCTTTGGTATATTGGGGTTGCCGCCACTCCGGCCGCGCCTGCGGGCGCCACGCCAGGGGCAGGAGCTGTCCTTGGCCGATTGCCGGAGTGTTTGAGGGGGAGAAGCGGGGGAATGGTTCCCGCCATGGCGGTCTCACCTCTGATACCGCACCGGGTCCCGCACGCCTGGGACCCACCGCCACCACCCGCGGTGCGATCCTCCAAGGGAGGCCCGGGTGTGTCCCGTATCTGAGCTGCATGTGGTGATCGTGGCCGGCGGCACCGGCGGCCACCTCTTTCCGGGTATTGCCGTGGCCCGGGAATGGCAGCGCCGCGGGGTCAGGGTCACCTTCCTCACCACCCCCAAGCCGGTGACCGGGGAGATCCTGGCCCGTTATGGCCTCACCTGGGAGCCGGTGGCCAGCCGGGCCCTGGTGGGGATGGGCTGGGGGGCGCGGCTGCGCACTCTTTTTTCCCTGCCCGGCAACGTCTTGGCCGCCCGGCGGCGTCTGAAAGAACTCGCCCCGCACCTGGTGCTGGGCATGGGGGGCTATGCTGCCGCGCCCGTGGGGCTGGCCGCCTGGAGTCTCGGGATCCCCTTGGCCCTGCACGAGCAGAACGCCATTCCCGGCCTCACCAACCGCCGCCTGGCCCGTCTGGCCCGGCGGATCTTCCTCTCCTTTCCCGACGCCCGGGACCTGCCGGCGGAGAAGTGCCGCTGGACCGGCAATCCCATCCGGGAGGAGTTTTTTGAACCACCGCCCCCCCGGCCGGAGAGACCCTTCACCGTGCTCATCATGGGGGGGAGCCAGGGCGCCCGCCACCTCAACCAGCAGGTGGTGGCCGCCCTGCCGCGTTTGGCGGCGCGGCGGGAGGAGTTGCGCTTCCTGCACCTCACCGGGGAGGCGGACTACGAGGAGGTGGCAGCGGGCTATCGGCAGGCGGGCTTTGAGGCGGAGGTGGCCCCCTTCTCCCCGGAGGTGGCCGCCCTCATGGGCCGGGCGCATCTGGTGGTCTGCCGCTCCGGGGCCTCCACCCTGGCGGAGCTCATGGCCCGGGGCCGGGCGGCGGTGCTCATCCCCTACCCTTTCGCCGCCGGCAACCACCAGGAGGCCAACGCCCGCTACCTGGAGGCCCACGGCGCCGCCGAGGTCGTCTTGAATAAAGATTTTACCGCCGCGGTCTTTGCTGATAAGATAGGGCAGTTTTTGGCAAAACCCGAGGCTTTGGCGGCCATGGAGGCGGCGGCCCGCTCCCTGGCCAAGCCCGCGGCCGCCCAGGAGATCGTAGCCGGCTGCCTGGAAATGCTGGACTCTTGAGTCCACATGAAATGGTAGAGCGAAGATATTTTCTGGAATAAATATGGCCGCTATGTAGAACAGTTTGCGTGAACATCCGTTTCTTCCAATGGCTTCGGGAGATATCCGAACTGGAGATCGGACATTCCCTCCCCCTTGATGGGGGAGGGCAAGGGTGGGGGTGAGCAATCACGAAACACCCTTTCAAAAACATTGCCAGGGTCTTGCGGAAATCTTCTACTCTGGCCGAGAGTCTTTTGTGGCGGCGTCTCCGGGGGAGGCAGTTGGCCGGCCGGAAATTCCGGAGACAGCAACCCTTGGGACCTTATGTGGTTGATTTCGTCTGCTTTGAGAGGCGCCTGGTCATCGAGATAGATGGCGGCCAGCATGACCTGGACCGGGCCCAAGACGAAGAACGGGACGCGTGGCTAAGGGAAAACGGCTTCACCGTGCTCAGGTTTTGGAATACCGAGGTGATGCAGAACCTGGAGGGAGTCCTGGAGTGCATTCTGGCCCAGGTGGCTGATCCCCCTCCCCCTAACCCCCTCCCGCCAGGGGAGGGGGGATGAGCGCTGACGTTACGTAAAGCAGGCCATTTATCCCGAGGATTGGGGTGCAGGCATCTCTTTTCGGCATGAGGATAATTTCGGAGAATAGGAAGAAATAAGAAATGATGCGCACTGCGCACCCTAACTTTCTCATATCAATGGAGAAAAGGCTCGATAACCGTAGCTGGGAAATGGGCTATTTTTGATGAAGGTCGAATTAAGGTAGAAATTAATATAATAGGAAGTAATGTTGTCTTTATGGGTTCGATTCGAAATAACATTTTAACATTAGCAGGGCAAGGTATGAGTATTAGTTATAATAAAATCAAAAAATAAATTGTCAACACCTAATTCATAACCGTAAAGTGCGCACTGCTCATCAAATTTTTAAACCATGGCCAACACTACCAGCTACCACTTCATCGGCATCGGCGGCATCGGCATGAGCGGCTTGGCGGAGCTGTTGGTGCGCCAGAGCCACCCGGTGACCGGCTCCGATGTGGCCCAAAACGACATCACCCGGCGCCTGGAGGCCCTGGGGGTGCGGGTTTACCTGGGCCATGCCCCGGAGCATCTGGGCGAGTTCCAGGTGGTGGTGCACACCAGCGCGGTGAAGGACGACAACCCGCATTAGACAGTTACAACAAAATGGAATTCAAGTAAACAATCACATTTTTATTTACTATAGAGAAATCATAATGGAAATAAGGCATTATCGCTTCCCGCGCATTACCCTGAACCCTGAGAAGTGCTTTGGCAAGCCATGTATTCGCGGGTTGAGAATGCCGGTATCCTCCATCATCAGTTATTTGGCCGCGGGCATGACTGTGGATGACATTCTGAAAGAGTGGCCCGAATTGGAGCGGGAGGATATTTTAGAGGCCCTGGGATACGCCGCCTGGGCCATGGAGGAAAGGGTGGTGCCTTTGCAGGAGGCCACCGGCTGAATGAGGTTCCTCCTGAATATGAACCTGCCCCGGGCTTTGATGACGCAGCTCGCCGCTATGGGACATCAGGCCCGCCACGTGGGGGACATCGGTTTAGCTCGGGCCACGGACGCAGAAATCATAGCGGAGGCCCAAAAAACCCGGGAAACCATCTTGACTCACGACCTGGATTATGGCCATCTGCTGGCCTTTTCTGGGGTTATCTCACCGTCGGTGGTCATTTTTCGACTCAGAAGAATTGATTCGGAAATTCTGTTTAAAAGACTTATGGAGGCATGGGCAGAGATAGAGCTCCCCCTTTCAGAGGGTGCTATCATTATTTTGGAGGATACAGTCTTGCGTGTGCGCCCATTGCCTATAAAAGAAATATAAGAAATAACACACTGAAAATATTTACAACAAAATATAGATTGGTCGAAGATAAAATAGGAAAAACAATTCTCGGTGAAACTATATATCACGTGATAATATCATTACCATGACCACTAGCACCACCTACCACTTCATCGGCATCGGCGGCATCGGCATGAGCGGCCTGGCGGAGCTGTTGGTGCGTCAGGGCCACCCGGTGACCGGCTCCGATGTGGCCAGAAACGACATCACCCGGCGCCTGGAGGCCCTGGGGGTGCGGGTTTACCTGGGACATGCCCCGGAGCATCTGGGGGAGGCCCAGGTGGTGGTGCACACCAGCGCGGTGAAGGAGGACAACCCCGAGCTGGCCGCGGCCCGGAAGAGAGGCCTGACGGTGCTCCGCCGGGGCGAGATGCAGGCCCGGCTGATGGCCCCCCACCGCCAGATCGCGGTCACCGGGGCTCACGGCAAGACCTCCACCACCGCCATGACCGCGGCGGTGCTCCGGGCTGGCGGGCTGGACCCCACGGTGCTCGTGGGCGCGGTGTGGGACAGCCTGGGGAGCAATGCGGTCCTGGGCGCGGGCGAGTGGTTTGTGGCCGAAGCCGATGAAAGTGACGGCTCTTTCACCTATCTCACCCCCGAGATCAGCATCATCACCAACCTGGACCGGGAACACCTGGATTTCTACCGGGACCTGGAGCACGTCAAGGAGGTCTTTGCCGGGTATCTGGCCCACCTGCCTCCGGGCGCCCTGGTGGTGGCCTGGGAGGGCGATCCGCATTTGCAGGGGCTCCTCCGGGACTTCCCCCACCGCCGCCTCACCTATGGCCTCACGCCCGGGGCAGACCTTTGGGCCGACCGCCTGGCGACCCGGGGGTTGAGCCAGCGCTTCCGCCTCTGGCGGGGGGAGCGCCCCCTGGGGGAGGTGCGCCTGCCCCTGGCGGGGCCCCACTACGTCCTCAACGCCCTGGCTGCGGCGGGCGTGGCCCTGGAGCTGGGATTGCCCTTTGCCGCCGTGGCCCAAGGGCTGGCCGAGCTGGGGGGCCTCAAGCGCCGACTGGAGGTGAAGGGGGAAGCGGCAGGGGTCATGGTCATCGACGACTATGGCCACCACCCCACGGAGATCGAGGCCACCCTGCGGGCGGTGGCCCAGGCCTTCCCGGGGCGGCGCCTCGTCACCGCCTTCCAGCCGCACCGCTACAGCCGCACTGAGGCGCTCCTGCCGGATTTCTTCCCGGTCTTTGGGGCGGCGCATCTGGTCTTCATCACCGAGATTTATGCCGCCAGCGAAGCCCCCCGGCCCGGGGTTTCCGGCCGGCTCCTCTGGGAGGGCATCCGGGCCCACGGCCATGGGGGGGCCTATTTCGCGCCAGATCAGGCCACCTTGGCCGCGGCCCTCCTGGAGCGTCTAAAACCCGGGGATGTGCTTCTCACTCTGGGAGCCGGGGATATCTGGCGCCTGGGGGAGGAGATTCTCCGGCGCCTGTCCGGGGGTAGAAAGCGCACCGCAGCCACACCGCCTAAGGGAGCGGAACCATGTCCTGGAGTCCGTATGGCATAAGTCCGCCGCCCCGGCGCCAGGGTCTCCTGTCCCGCCTCTTTGGCCGACGGCGCAAAAACACCTTCCGCCGCCGGCCGGCAGGGGGTCGGGGCCGCTTCTGGCTTAGGCTCCTGCTGGTGAAAGTGGGGCTGGTGAGTCTGGCCGGTCTGAGCGTGGGTCTGGTGCTGCTCTATTATCATCTCTTGACCAGTTCCTATTTTTGTATTAAAGATGTCAATAATATTGAAATCAGCGGCACCAAGCGGCTCAGCCCGGAGCTTATCCGGGAGTTGCTCCAGGTGGGGCCGGACACCAATCTCCTGGCCTTCCGCCCCCAGCGGGCGGAGCAGATGCTGGCGGCCCATCCCTGGATTGCCCAAGCCCAGGTCAGTCGCCGCTGGCCCTCGAGGCTGACGGTCCGCATCACCGAGCGGGAACCGGTGGCCCTGGTGCAAGTGGGGGAGCTCTACTACGCCGACCGTCAGGGTCATCTGTTCAAGCCCCTCTCCCCTGGCGACCCTCTGGATTTTCCCGTGATCACCGGCTTGCAGAGGGAGGATTTCACCCCGGGCCAAGGAGGGCCGGTCATCTTTGCCCGCATCCTGGAGCTCATGGACGCACTCCGGGAGGCCCCGCTTCCCCTCCATCTCGGGAACATCTCGGAAATCCACTCTGACCCGGTGCGAGGCTTTACCGTGTACGCCAATGGTCTCAAAAGCGGGGTACACCTGGGGCTGGGGGACTTTGCCGCCAAGGTGGAGAAATTCGCCCGGGTCTGGCCGGTGTTGGTCCAGCGGGGCTATGTCAGCCAGGTCAATCTCATTAATCTGGACTATCCGTTGCGGGTGCTCCTCACTCTGAAGGGCGGGGACGATTCCCCGGTAGGGATGGAGAGGTGACACAGGAACTCATCGTCGGACTGGACATCGGCACCACCAAGGTCTGCGCCGTGGTGGGGGAGGTGCGGGACCAGCAGCTGGACATCGTGGGCATCGGCACCGCGCCCACGGCGGGGGGCCTGAGGAAAGGCGTGGTGGTCAATATCGACACCACCGTGCGGGCCATCCGCAAGGCGGTGGAGGAAGCCGAGACCATGGCCGGCTGCGAAATCCGCTCCGTCTACACCGGGGTGGCGGGGGCCCACATCCAGGGACACAACAGCCACGGGGTCATCGTTATCAAGGACCGGGAGGTCACGCCCCTGGAGGTGGAGCGGGTGGTGGAGTCCGCCAAGCTCATGGTCTCGGTGCCGTCCGACCGGGCGGTGATCCACACCCTGGTGCAGGAGTTCCTCATCGACGGCCAGGACGGCATCAAGGACCCGGTGGGCATCCACGGGGTGCGCCTGGAGTGCCGGGTGCATATCGTCACCGCGGCGGTGAACGCCTTAAACAACATCGTCAAATGCACCAACAAGGCCGGCCTGGAGGTGAGCGGCATCGCCCTGCAGGGGCTGGTCTGCGGCGAGGCGGTCCTCACCGAAGAAGAAAAGGCCTTAGGGGTGGCCTTGCTGGATTTCGGCGGCGGCACCACCGACTTGGCCATCTTCGCCGGCAATTCCCTGCGTTACAGTTCCGTCATCCCGGTGGCCGGCAACAACATCACCAACGACATCGCCGTGGGCCTGCAGACCTCGCTGCCCAACGCCGAGGCCCTGAAGCGGGAATACGGCTGCTGCCTCAACGTCCTGGGACAGCAGGAGGAGCCCATCGAAATCCCCGGTCTGGGGGGGAGGCGGCCCCGGAGCATCTCCCGCCGGGAACTGGCGGAGATCATCCACCTGAGGCTCTCCGAGCTTCTGGGCCTCATCGCCAAGGAGATCCACCGGGCCGGTCCGGCGCACCCGGTCTTGGCCGGCGCGGTCATCTGCGGCGGCTCCTCCTTGATTCCGGGGCTGGAGCAACTGGTGGAGGAGACCCTGAACCTGCCCGCCCGGGTGGGCTATCCCCTGGTAACGGGCGGGCTCACCGACGTCATGCGGGACCCGGCCTACGCCACCGGGGTGGGGCTGGTGCTCTATGGCCACCGCTTGCAGCAGAGCGGTTCCTCCGGCCGCAGTCGGGGCGGCCGCAGCCGGGGCGGCAAAGGCGGCTTCTGGCCCCGCCTGAAGAAGTGGTTCCAGGAAGTGGTTTGAGCCCAGGCAACCGGGAGAGCTTGGAAGACCGTCGTCACTGAGTGAGCATTTTGCATCGGGAAGTCCCGAGGGGGTATGACACACATGAAGATTCAGCTGGTGCCCAGCGAACTCTCCGCCAAGATCAAGGTCATCGGCATCGGCGGAGCCGGCGGCAATGCCATCAACGACATGATCAGAGCCAACATGGTGGGGGTGGATTTCATCGCCGCCAACACCGATGCCATGTCCCTGGAGCGCAGCCTGGCCCCGGTGAAGATCCAGTTGGGGCCCAACGTCACCCGGGGCCTGGGGGCCGGCGGCAATCCCGAGGTGGGCCGGGAGGCCACCCGGGAGGAGGCGGAGCGCATCAAGCAGGTGCTCTCCGGGGCCGACATGGTCTTCATCGCCGCCGGCATGGGGGGCGGCACCGGCACCGGCGGCGCCCCGGTGGTGGCGGAGATCAGCCGGGAGGTGGGCGCCCTCACCGTGGCGGTGGTGAGCAAGCCCTTTGAATTTGAGGGCAAGATGAAGGCCCGCCTGGCGGACAAAGGCATCGATGAGCTGCGCCGGGTGGCGGACACCATTATCACCATCCCCAACGACCGCCTCTTTGCCCTGGGCTCCAAAAACTCCCGCACCGCCGACATCTTTTCCCTGGCCAACGAGGTCCTGGGCGCCGCGGTGCGGGGCATCTCCGACCTCATCCTGGTGCCCGGCTTCGTCAAGGTGGACTTTGCCGACGTGCGCACCATCATGAAGGAAGGGGGCATGGCCCTCATGGGCACCGGCCAAGCCTCGGGGAGCGCCCGGGCCATGGAGGCGGCCAACAAGGCCATCTCCCACCCCTTGCTGGAGGACATCTCCATCCGGGGAGCCCGGGGCATCCTCATCAACATCACCAGCAGCCCGGAGACCTTCACCATGGAGGAGCTCCGGGAAGTCTGCATGATCATCCAGAACGAGGCCCACGAGGACGCCCTCATCAAGTGGGGTCTGGTCTATGATGAGAGCCTCCAGGAAGACCTCAAGGTGACGGTCATCGCCACCGGCATCGGCAGCCGCACCGAGGTGAGCACGGAGGACCTCTGGCGGCCGCCGGCGCCGGAACCCGTCGAGGCGGTGGATGAGCTGGAGATCCCCACCTTCATGCGCCGGGGCAAGGACCTGCCTCGCTCCGGGGCCGAAGCCGGGGCGGAGAAACGTTCGGCGGCCCTGAGCTCCATGCCGGGCAAGAAATACATCGTCCATCCGGACCTGCAGTACGAGGAGAGCGAGCTGGACACCCCCGCCTTCCTGCGCAAGGTGGAATAAGGTTACCGCTGCTCGGGCCGGGCTCCCCCTCCCCGGCCCGGGCGCGGCATCCCGGGCAGGAGCATATTCTCTCTTTTTCCCTTCCCCGCGGGGCCCGGGCCGCCGGGCTTATCACCGTCCCTTAAAGTCTTCCCAGCCCATTCCCCTTCTTTTTCCACTCATTTCTATTTGAATTTCCGCCAGGTTACCTCCTGCACCCTGCAATTTCATTAAAGTTCCCTCCAAGCCGGTTCGACAAGTGAGACAACGGGGGTGAAACCCCGACTCACGTCCTGTCAGGAGGTCGCCCGTGGCCGCTGAACCGGCGCCCGTCTCGGTGGTCCATCTCATCACCAGCTTGGTGGTGGGCGGGGCCCAGATGCACCTGTATAAGACGGTCTCCCGCTTTGATCCCCGGCTGCTTCACAACACCGTCGTCTCCCTGGTCCCCCCGGGGCCGGTGGGGGCCCTGCTGCAGGAGGCGGGCATTCCGGTTTTCCACCTGGGCATGACCAAAGGCCGGCCCAACCCTTTGGGGCTGGCCAGGTTGGTGACTCTTCTAAGGCGCCTGCGGCCCCAGGTGCTCCAGACCTACCTCTACCACGCCGACCTATTGGGGCTGCTCGCCGGCAGACTGGCGGGGGTACCCCGCATCTTCTGGAACCTGCGTCAATCCGTGATGGAGTTCGAGCGGTACCGGCGCACCACCGCCTGGACGGTGCGCCTGTCGGCCCGGCTCTCCCGCCGGGTGGACCTCATCCTGGCAAACTCCTGGGCCGGCGCCGACTATCACCGCCGCCTGGGATACGACCCCGAGCGCCTGCTGGTGGTGCCCAACGGCTTTGATCTGGAGCGCTTCCGGCCGGATCCGGAGGCTTACCGGGAGGTGCGCCGGGAGTTGGGCCTGCCTGCGGATCATCTCCTGGTGGGGATGTTCGCCCGCTTCGACCCCCAGAAGGACCACGCCACTTTCCTGGCCGCGGCGGCGCAGGTGGCCGCCTCGGTGCCCCAGGTCTCCTTTCTCCTGGCCGGCACCGGCCTCACCTGGGAGCATCCGGCCGTGGCGGCCCTGGTGCGAGAAAGCGGCCTGCCGCCGGAGCGTCTCGTCCTGATGGGCGAGCGCCGGGATATCCCCCGCCTGGCGGCGGCTTTGGATGTCTTTGTGCTCTCCTCCGCCTTCGGGGAGGGCTGCGCCAACGCCGTGGGGGAGGCCATGGCGGCGGGTGTCCCTTGCGTGGTCACGGAGGTGGGGGACTCCCCCCGGCTGGTGGGAGAGACCGGTCTGGTAGTGCCGCCCCGGGACCCGGAGGCCCTGGCCCAGGCGGTGGTGCAGCTGCTTTCCTTGGAGCCGACCCGGCGCCGCCTCTTGGGCGAGGCCGCCCGGGCCCGCATTGCCCGGCACTTTGCCCTGGACGAGATTGTGGCCCGTCTGACCCGGCTCTACCTGGAAGCCGCCCCGGCGAACCCCACCGGGACCCCGGCCCCGGTGAGCCTGACCCCGGTGGCGTAAAAGGAATGGCCATGGATTCCCCGTGGGATGCTTTTCTCAGATTGGCGGCGGTGGCCAGCCTGCTCCTGGCTGGCCTGACGGCCCTGTTAGTGCGCCGGCGGGACCCGGTGGCCCGCATGCTCCTGGTCTTTTTCTCCGGCTGCCTGGCCTTTATCCTCCTGAACTGGAAGCTGGGCCTGGATCTGGGGCAATACGACTCCCGTCTCTACCATAACGTGGCCACCCAGATCAGTGAGTCCCTGAGGCGGCATCTGGTGCCCCCGTTGTCCGATCTCCTGGCACCCTACTGGGCCTATACCCTGCCTTTGGGCTTTCTCTACATCCTCTTCGGGAGCTCCCCCCTGGTGGGGCAGCTCCTCAACGTCGTCATGGGGGTCGGTTCCCTCCTCAACCTGCACCGTCTGGCCCGGCTGCTGTTTTCCCGCCGGGTGGCCGAGGCCACGGTGATCTTCGGCGCCCTCTATCCCTACGGCTGGGTGCTGGCCGGCACCCTGAACCGGGACATGATGATCCTCTTTTTCCTCATCCTGCTCTTCCGGCTGCTGGCGGAGCTGCAGCTCCATCCGGATCTGCCGGGAAACCGGAGCAAGGCCCTCCTGGCCCTGTTTGCCATGGCTTACCTCACCTTGCTGCGGCCGCCGCTGCTCCTCCTCTGCGGCGTGGTGGGCGGGCTGTTTCTCTTCCAGGAGCGGCGCCGGCGGATGCCCCCCCGGCCCCTGTCCCGGCCGCTGAAGGTGGGCCTCCTCCTGGTGCTCTTTCTGGCGGGGGGCGGTCTCCTGTATCTTTTGGCCCCCAGCCTGACGCAGTTCAAAGTCGCGGTGCAGGCCGTGCAGTTTGCCGACATCGACAACCTCAACTACCGCCTGGAGAGCTCCGAGGAGGCGGCCTCCGCCTACATGAAGGGGGTGCGCTACTCCTCTTATGCCGATCTGCTGTGGGTCATGCCCCTGGCCACCTTTTATTTCATGTTCTCGCCTTTGCCCTGGCAGGTGGCCTCGGCCAAGCAGGCCCTGGGCCTGTTGGATTCTTTCCTGTTGATGGGGGTGGCCTGGTATTTCCTCCGGGGCTTCAAAGATCTTCGCCGCAGCCACCGGGATTTCGCCCTGCTGCTGGCGGTGTATCTGCTGGTGGGTTTTTGCAGCAGCAGTCTCCTGCAGGCCAATGTGGGAGCCGCCATGCGGCACCGGACGATGTTTTATTTCCTCATGTTTCCTGTAGCTGTGCAGGGATTTCTCACCCGCCGCCGGCGGCAGCCGGCCTCCCGGGTGAGCGGACATCATGCCGCCGACGTGCGGCGCTGGAGGTCTTCCATGCTCCCCCAACCCCTTCGTGTCAGTGGCGGTATCACTCTTCTTGGCCTCATGGTCCTGTTGACGGTGCTGGTGGGAAGTTCCGTCACCTGCGCCGCCCTGCCCGCTCCTTCGGGCCAGTTCCCGGTGGTGGAGCTCAAGGCCGGCACCCAGCCCCCCGCCCTGACGGTGGCCGGGGCCGCCAATGAGTTCCTGGTGCTCCACTTCCGCCTGGGCCCCGTCGAGGCCGCCAGCTTCCAGGCCTCGGTGCGCGCCCTCAGCAAAGTCACCCTGCCTAACCTCACCTGGCGTTTTTACCAGGTAGTGCGGGCTCCCGCCCAGGACACCTCCATCCCGGCGGAAGGCATGCTGCCGGTGGAGTATGGCCTCACTTCCCCCGGCGCTGCCCCCGAGTTTGTCCTGGTCCTGAAGATCCCTCCCGCCGCCCAGCGGGGCCAATACCCCTTTGAAGTGGTCCTGGCCGACAAAATCCGCACCTACCGGCAAGTGCTGAACCTGAAGGTCTTCGGCTTTGCCCTGCCCAAGGACCTGCCCCTCACCATTTTCGGCGGGTTCTGGAATTACCCCGTGGAGTTCTACTCCCAGTTCGGGGTCAGCGGCACGGCCCAGTACTTGGAGCTGATCAAAACCTACTACCGCAGTATGCGGGAATACAAGATCAACGCCCTGGGCGGGGCGTATCCCCTGCCCCTGGCCGAGGTGAGTCCCGAGCGGCCGGTGGAGAGCTTCACGGATTACCACCAGCTGGTGAGTTTTGCCCTGGAAAACGCCGGCTTTCGCTATTTCATGATTCCCAAGGTGCGGAACTGGGAAACCTCTCAAGACCCCGCCGGGCCCTTCGCCACCCAGGCCAAGACCTTTTATCCCCTGTATCATCAATACCTGACCCGCCATGGCTGGCTGGGGCGGGCCCTCAACTACCTCATCGATGAGCCCAAACCCGAGAAATACCCAGCGGTCTATCAGGCTTATGCCTTGGCCCGGGAATACGCCCCTAACCTCAAGACCCTGTGCGCCGGTTGGGATCCGGCCCCGGAGTTTACCAAGGTCATCAATATCTGGGCCACCCCGGCGGGGCAATACCAGGAGAGCCAGATCCTGGCCCAGGCCGCCAAGGGCCAGAAACAATGGCTCTATGCCAACCGTCTCCACGCCATCGATCATCCCCTGGTGCATCAGCGACTCATCGGCTGGATTCTGCACAGCTATCCTTTCCAGGGTTATCTCTTGTGGGGGGTGAACTACTGGCCCGCCAACCCCTGGACCACCCCTCCGGGGACGCTGGACTACTGGCGCCGGGGCACATTCTATTATCCTCACCCCCGAAACGGTCTCCCTGTGCCCACCCTCAGGCTGGAAGCCCTGCGCCGGGGACTTCAGGACTATCAATACCTCCTTCTCCTGAAGGAGGCGTATGCACAAGGGAAGGTCCCTGCCAATCGCTATACGGCCATCCAAAGCAAGGTGACCCAACTGACTCAGGGCCTGCGCAGCAGCAGTTTCCCGGTGACCATGCAGGAGCTGGAGAGTCTGCGCCTGGAGATTGCCGGCCTTCTGGATCCCACGGCGGCTTCTGGCCCCACGACCTCCCCCACCTCTACATCCGGTTCCACCGGCCTCAAGAAACTGTTGCCGCTCCTCGGCCGGTGAGGGAGAAAGGCGAGCCATGCCCCCTGCCATCGCTCACATTGTGACCACGTTTCTGCCGGTGAACACCACTGCCTGGGTCTCGGCGTTAATGGCGGACCAGCTCCGCCGGGGCTGCCGGGTGGAGCTGGTGGTGGGCCGGCACGCCGACCCGGAGCTCCTGGAAGCCCGCCGCCGGGAAGGGATCCGGGTGAGCCGCATTCCCTCCCTTCGGAAATATGTCCACCCTGTCAATGATCTCCAGGCCCTGGCAGCCCTTTACCGGCTCCTTGGTCGACTCAAGGTGGACATGGTCCATACCCACCTGGCCAAGGCCGGCGTCTTGGGCCGCCTGGCCGCCTTCCGGGCCGGGGTGCCCCTCATCCTGCACTCGGTTTACGGCGCCAGCTTCGCCCCCACCCAGCCCTGGTGGCGCTTCCGGGCCTTCCGGGCTCTGGAGCGGCTGGCCGGCCGCCGCACGGACGAATTCATCTTTGTGGGCCGGGAACTGGCCGATGCCTACAGGCGCCACGGGGCCTGTCCGCCGGATAAGGGCGTGGTGGTGTATTACGGCAAGGACCTGACCCCGTTTCTGGCCACTCCCCGCCTCACCCCCGAGGAACGGCGGGCCCGGCGGGCCGCCCGGGGCTGGCCCCCCGAAGCCCTCATTTTGGGGAATGTCTCCCGCCTGGTCCCCTGGAAGGGCCACCTGGACGGGCTCCAGGTCGTGGCCCGGCTGAAAGAGGCCGGCATCCCGGTGCGCTACGTCATTGTGGGGGACGCCAAGACCCCCGGGGAGCAAAAGTACAAACGGCAGCTCCTGGCCGAGGTGGAGCGGCGGGGGCTTGAAGAAGAGGTGATCTTCACCGGCTGGCAGTCGGACCCGGCCTGCTTCTATCCGCTCTTCGATTTTTATCTCCTCACCTCCATGCCCTTTGAAGGGGTTCCCGGGTCGGTGATTGAGGCCGCGGTGTGCGGCGTTCCGGTGGTGGGCTATGACTGTTACGGCCTCAGGGAGATTCCGGGATTGCACTTCCGGTTGGCGCCTCACGGGGATACCCAAGCGCTGGCGGACCTGATCCTGGAGGAGCTCCCTCATCTGCCCGGACTGGCTGCCAGGTGCCGGCCTCATCCGGCCATCCTGGCCCAGGTGCAGGAGAGGTTCAGTCTCCCGGGCATGGTGAGCGCCACGGCCGAGGTGTATGAGAGGCTCCTCCGGGAGAAAATGCCCTCGCTCTGCTGGCAAGGGTCGGACACTGCGGCAGAGGCTGCGGCCTGAAGGGCGACGCACGCCAGACACGCTCAGGCAGGGAGAGAGAATCATGTGGTCCTATCTTCTCACCAACGGTCGCCGCAAACGGATTCTCCTTCTCTTGGGAGATGCCCTTTTCCTCGGGGGGGTCGGTTTGCTCCTGGTCAATTTCACCCCCAACCGCCTTTCGGGACCATGGCCGATATTGCAGAGGGAGAGCTGGCTGCTTCTCGGGCTGGCAGGAGGCGCTCTGGTTTATGCGGCGCATCGGACCGGAAAGACCCTGAAACGCCCGGAAATCTTAACCCTGCTGGTGAGCGGGGGGCTGTGGGTGTCCTTCTGGCTGGCCTCCCCTCTCCTGCCGCTGGCCTCTCCTCCCCCGGTCTTGGTCCTGGTCCTGCTCACCGCGGCAGTGGCCTGTGCCTGGCATGGAGTGGCAAAGAGAGTATTTTTCCCCCCCATCCGCCTGGTGCTGGTGGGCCAGGACCCCTTCCTGGCAGAGATCAGCCGCCTCCTGGCCCATGAACCCAGCTCCTTTGAAGTGGCATGGAAAGCCGGCCTCTCCCACTTTCACCCCGGAGACCGTCTCCCCGAGCGGCAACGCCCAATGGATGCCGTGGTCTATGGCCGGGATCTGGGATCGGACTGCGAACATCTTGTGCATCTGCGTCTTTGTGGCTTGCCCGTCTGGGACGCCGCCACTTTCTACCAGAACCTCACCGGGCGGGTGCCCGTCGCCGCCATTTCTCCTGCCTGGCTGCTGGAGCAGGTCCGCCAGCGCCGGCTGGCCGGCCGGATCTATATTTTCGCCAAGCGCCTCCTGGACCTCACCCTGGCCCTTCTGCTCCTGCCTGTGGCCCTGCCGGTCCTGGCGGTGTGCGCCCTGGCCATCAAACTGGACAGCAAGGGTCCCGTCTTCTTTGTCCAGGAGCGTCTGGGGGAAGGCGGGGTGCCCTTTCGTCTTTACAAGCTGCGCACCATGGTAGTGGAGGCGGAGGCGGCCGGCCCGCAATGGTGCCGGGACCATGACCCCCGCATCACCCGGGTGGGGCGGATCCTGAGGCGCCTGCGTCTGGATGAGCTCCCTCAGATCTTCAACGTTCTCAAAAACGACATGAGCTTTGTGGGGCCGCGGCCCATCCGGGCCCATTTCACCGAGCTTCTGGCCCAAGAAATTCCCTTTTATCGCCTGCGCCTCCTGGCCAAACCCGGGCTCTCCGGCTGGGCCCAGGTGCATTCCGGGCATGCCAACACGGTGGCGGCCCATGCCCTGATGCTGCAGTACGACCTCTTCTATCTCCTGAACCGCTCCCTGCTTCTCGATCTCCTCGTCATCTTCAAGACCATCAAGGTGCTCCTCACCGGTCAGGGCCGCTGAGGCGCCTCGGGCCTCCCGAAAGATCTGCACCTTGCTCCTTCCCCAGAGTCCTGGGTTGGAGCGGTGCGGCCTTTGGAGAGCCCCGGCCCCAGCTCCTCTCCGCTCGGCGAGGGCGCTTCTCGCAGCCGGGCAAATTTCTCTTGGGCAGGAAATTGATTTAATATAGAATATTGTCATCGAGTATGGAGGCGACATGGAGGTCAACGCCGCCCTGCTGTTACGGCGCGTCCGGGAGCGCCAGCCGGTGGTGCATCATCTCACCAACTGGGTGACCATCTATGACTGCGCCAACGTGGTGAAGGTCCTGGGGGCCTCGCCGGTCATGGCCCACGCCCGAGAGGAAGTGGCGGACATGGTGGCTCTGGCCCACTCCCTGGTGCTCAACCTGGGCACCCTCACCCCGGAGCTGGTGGAGGCCATGAAGGTGGCGGCTCGGGCGGCCAATGCCCGGGGCCTCCCGGTGGTGCTGGATGCCTGCGGGGTGGGGGCCACCCCCCTCCGGGACCAGAAGTGCCGGGAGCTGCTGGAGGAGGTGCGCATCGACATCCTCAAGGGCAACGCCTCGGAGGTGGCCCGTCTGGGCGGAGAGGCGGTGATCACCCGGGGGGTGGATGCCACCGAAGTGGCCGGGGACCTGGCCAGCCTGGCTATCCGCCTGGCCCGGGAGCGGCATTTGACGGTGGTGGTCACCGGCCCTGAAGATCTGGTGACCGACGGGCAGGTGCTTTGGCGGGTCCGAAACGGCGACCCCATGATGGCCCGGGTGGTGGGCACGGGCTGCATGGCCACCTCAGTCATCGGCGCCTTCGCGGCGGTGGAGCCGGACCGGCCTGTGGCCGCGGCGGCGGCTCTGGTGTGCTTCGGCATCGCCGGGGAATGCGCCGCCAAGGGCTGCCTGGGGCCCGGGAGTTTCAAGGAGTGCCTGTTTGATTATCTCTACCACCTGGACGGCCCCACGGTGGAGCGCCTGAAAAAGGTGGAAGGATGCGCGGTTTCTACTTTATCACCCACCGGCCCTTAAGCCGCCGGGGCTTGGCCGCGGATGTCAAGGCCGCCTTAGCCGCCGGGGTCAGGGTGGTGCAATACCGGGACAAGGAGGCGGACACCCGGACTCTCTATGAGGAGGCCTGCCTCCTCAGGAAACTCTGCCGGGGGGTTCTCTTTCTCGTCAACGACCGGGTAGACGTAGCCCTGGCGGTGGAGGCGGACGGGGTGCATCTCGGGCAGCAGGACCTCCCCTGCCGGGTGGCCCGGCGCCTGCTGGGGCCTGACAAAATCATCGGCGTCACCGTGAGCTCCCTGGCCGAAGCCCGGCAGGCCGTGCGGGACGGGGCCGATTATCTGGGAGTCTCCCCCATCTTCCCCACCTGCACCAAACCGGATGCGGGCAGGGCGTGCGGTCTGGAGCTGCTGCGGCAGATCCGGGCCCAGGTCTCTTTGCCCCTTATCGCCATCGGCGGCATCACCTTGGAAAACGCCCCCCAGGTGGCGGCCGCCGGGGCTGATGGCCTGTGCGCCATCTCCGCGGTGTTGAGTGAGCCGGACGTGGAGGCGGCTATTCGGCGGTTTCAGAGACTCTTTGCCACCGGCAGGGAACTCACCGGCCCCGCTGCTTCCATTCGGGAGGGCCTGGCTCCATGAAGCTCTCCACCCGCAGCCGTTATGGCACCCGGCTCCTGGTGGACATGGCCCGCCATTACGCCCAAGGGCCCATCCACTTAAGCGATATCGCCCGGCGCCAGGGGGTGTCGGTGAAATACCTGGAGCAGATCATCATCCCCTTAAAGAAGGCCGGGCTGGTGCAAAGCGTCCGGGGGCCCAAGGGGGGGCATCAGTTGGCCCGGCCTCCGGCAGAGATCACCGTGGCGGAGATCGTCTCGGTGCTGGAGGATGGCCTCAACCTGGTGGAATGCACCGAACGGCCGGAAATTTGCGACCGGGCGGAGATCTGCCCCACCCGCATCGTCTGGGCCGAGGCCACCCAGGCCATGCTGGCGCGGCTTAAGAGCATCACCCTGGCCGATCTGGCCCGCCTGCCGGCCCCGAAGGAGCGGGAGCTCTTTCCGGAGAGCCCCTCTCCCGCCCCTTGAGAAACCGGAGGACAAAATTCCCCAGGCCCTCCACATCTTCCGGGGAAAATGCCGGCAGCTCCCCCTCGCCTGGCTGCCGGCTGATGAGGGCCACCACCCCCTGCCGGCTTGGCAGCACCTCCTCCACCTCCGGCCCGGTGAGGAGAATCTTGGGGAGCGGCCCGGACTTGTAGCCTTCCACTAACAGCACCTCCACCTGGGCGGCCAGAAAAGCCAGAAGCGGCCCCGGCTCCGGCTCCCCGTCACAAAAGGCGTCAATTTCTAGCGCCCCGGGGGCCGGCCGGGCATAGACCCGCACCCCCGCCTGCCGGCAGGCCTCGGCCTCCGGGGTGACGGCCGGGCGGGAATGGTGGCTGTGCTTCAACACCCCCACCTTATACCCCCGGGCCGTCAGCCAGCTAACCAGGCGGCAGATGATCTCCGTCTTCCCCGACCCCGAGGGCCCCACCAGGGCGATGACGTTTCCCGGCAGACGGTCGGGGTTCACCCCTGGGGGGCCTCCAACACCCGGTAGATGGCCGCGAAGTCCTCATCCCCCAAACCCAAGCTCAGTCCCCGCCGGTAGAGATGCAAGAGGAGGTGCCCCAGGGGTGCCCCCGCCCCGGTTTCAAAGGCGGTGTCGATGATGAACTTGGCATCCTTGGTCATGTGCTTCAAGGGGAACTGGGCCGGGAAGACGCCTTGGGTGAGCATCTCCGTTTTCAGCTGAAAGAGGCCGCAGCTCAAAGGCCCGGAGTGCACGACCTCCATTACCGTCTCAGGACTGAGCCCCCCGGCCTTCCCGAAGGCCACCGCTTCCGCCAGCCCGGCCATCATCAGGCCCAGAAGCAGGTTGATGGTCATCTTCATCATGGACCCCTGCCCTGCCTCGCCGCAATAGACCACTTTTTTCCCCATGGCCAGAAGCACCGGGGTCACCTCATCCACCGCCTCCTTGGGGCCGGAGGCCAGGATGATGAGGGTCCTGTCCTCCGCCGCCTTCTTGGAGCCGGACACCGGCGCATCGATGAAGGTGGTGCCGGCCCCGGTCAACACGGAGTTGAGCTCCCGGCTGAAGCGGGGGGCCACGCTGCTCATGTTGATGAGGGTCTTCCCCGGCCCCAGCTCCCGGAAGGCTCCGTCCTGCCCCCAGAGGAGATCCTGGATGGCCTCCGGGCCGGTGACCATGACAATGAGGAGGTCCACGGCCGCGGCCAGCTCCCGGGGGCTGGCCGCCACCGTCGCCCCTAGGGCCGCCAGAGGCTCGGCCTTGGCCGCCGTGCGGTTATAAACTTTCACTCCAAATCCGGCCTTCAGCAGATTGGCCGCCATAGGCAGCCCCATGATGCCCAAACCCATAAAGCCGATGGCTGGTTGCATTTCCTTGCCCTCCCGTGAAGGGGATTCCGGCCGCCACGGGGAGACCGGGCTGCCACTCGCAGGTGGTGACACTTTATCACATTGACTTATCTCGGGAGGATTTTTGCCGATGTCCTTTACAAGGCCCTCCGGAAATCTTATGTGCAAGGGCAGGGGTTGCCACCCTGCCAGATTTTTGAGTCCGGAGGAGGAGACATGACACGATTGCAGCCGGGGGACGTGGCGCCCCCTTTCGCGCTGCCGGATCAGGAGGGCCAGCAGGTGAGTCTGGCGGACTTCCGGGGCCGCAAGCTGCTCCTGTACTTTTACCCCAAGGCCAATACCCCGGGGTGCACCACTCAGGCCTGCACCATCCGGGATGCCAAACGCGAACTGGAGGACCTGGGGGTGGCGGCCTTGGGCATCAGCCCGGACCCACCGGGGGCCCAAAAGAAGTTTGACGCCAAATACGGCTTGGGCTTCCCCCTCCTTTCGGTCCCTGACCACCAGGTGGCCGCAGCCTACGGGGCCTGGGGAGAGAAGAAGATGTACGGCAAAACCACCCAGGGCATTATCCGCTCTGCTTTCCTCATTGACGAAGAGGGGCGGATCATGGCGGCCTGGTATCAGGTGAAGCCGGCGGACACCGTCACCCTGGCCACCCGGGCACTGGCCGGCGGCTGACAGGGGCCTTGCAATCCCGGCCGGCATGGTTATAATAATTGAAGGGGGCGAAACGGCTTCGACGTGAATAGGGAACTTTAAGTTGCATGCCGAGGTCCTGTCCGCTCGTAAAACGGATGGGAAACCATTAAGTGCCGACAACTACGGCTACGCTCTGGCCGCCTAAGGCCAGCATCCGGGAACTCCTCGCCGGAAGGGAGCCCCGGGTGCAGGAATTCCGGCAAAGCTGGTGAGCAGGTCTGCGGCTCACCGGACGAAAACCCTCAGGCAGGCTAGCGCCAGGGAATTCCGCCGGTGGAAGTCCCTGGGCGCGAAGGGAATACGCCGGCTAAGCATGTAGACGCTTAAAGGGACTATTTGCGGACGCGGGTTCGACTCCCGCCGCCTCCACCAATGATTTATTTGGAATACCGCACCAGGGGCCCCAAAAGGCCCCTGTATTTTTTCCAGTCGGACGGTTTTGCCGGTCCACCAAGCCGAGGGGCCACTATCGGCTTTCTGAGCGTCAAGAAGATCTGGTTAGCAATTCCTTTCCTCCCGGGAGAAGGGAAAATTTGACATTAACAGCCTCCTTCACTATCATGCCTTCTAAAGGCTCATATGTGCTGAGGCCCGGGTCCCAAGTCTTTCACCATGGTCTTTCACCATGGTCTTTCACCGAAAGGGAGGAGTGCACATGCGGAGGGTGGCGCAATGCCGTTGGGCGGCATGTTTGCTGATGGGATTTCTTGGCGTGGCGGTGCTGGTCGGCCTTGGCGGCGCCGCCGGGTGGGCAGAGGCCGCAGCCAAGAAAACCCTGGTGGATCTGAATACCGCCTCGGAAAAAGAGCTGGAGGGATTGAAGGGGATCGGCCCGGCCAACGCCAAAAAGATCATCGCCGGGCGGCCCTACACCTCGGTGGAGGACCTGAAACGCATCGGCCTGCCTGAGAAGACCATCCAGGCGTTGAAATCCCAGGTCACCGTGGGCGGCGCCGCGGCGGCGACGGCACCGGCCGCCAAAGACAAGCCGGCCAAAGAGAAGCCGGTAACCAAAGAAAAGGCGGCGGTCAAGGCCAAAGAGGCTCCTCCTGCTGCCCCTGCCAAATTGGTGGACCTGAACACCGCCAGTCTCAAAGAGCTGGAGGCCCTGAAAGGGGTGGGGCCGGCCAACGCCAAGAAAATCATCGCCGGGCGCCCCTACAAGTCCATGGATGATTTGAAAAAGGCGGGCCTGTCTGCCAAAACCATCGAAGCGTTGAAATCCCAGGCCACCGTGAGCGCGCCCGCGGCCCCGGCCCCTAAGGCCGCGCCGCCGGCTGCCAAGCCGCCTACGCCTGCTCCGCCTCCGCCGCCGGTGGCCGCGCCCAGCCCGGCGCCAGCCCCCACGGCGCCCACCCCCGCGCCGGCTCCGGCCAAGGCGGACAAACCCGCCGCCCTCAAGCTGGCTCCGGGCCAGAAGGTGAACCTCAACACCGCCACCAAGGAGGAGCTGGAGGCCCTGCCGGAGATCGGCCCGGTGAAGGCCCAGGCCATTATCGACAACCGGCCCTATCAAAAGATTGAGGACGTCATGAAGGTCAAGGGCATCAAGGAGGAGACCTTCAAGGCCATCCAGGATTACATCACGGTGAAGTGAGAGGGGAGTGCAACCCCAGGGGAGGATGGACGGGGTGCGGTCAAGCTGCGGGCCTTTCTCCCGGTTCCAGGAAACCGGGAGGGACTTGCCGGCAAGGCAAAGGTCCCGGCCCGTCGCCCCCCTAACCGGCGTCCTTCCCATCCGCTCACCATAAGCAAGCCAGGGAGCCGGTGCTCCCTAAGTAAATATTAAATAGCGAGGGAAGCGGTGATGAAACGGTGTCTGGTGTTGTTGGTGGTGTTGGTGTTTGCCGCCTCCGCGGCCTGGGCCGCCGCGCCCAAGACCTATCAGGTCACCGGGCCGGTGCTGTCCCTGACGGACGACCTCATCGTGGTGCAGAAAGGCAAGGAAAAGTGGGAAATCGCCCGCACCAAGGACACCCAGGTGAAGGGCGACCTAAAGGTGGGGGCCAAGGTGACCATTCAATACCGCATGACAGCCACGGACGTGGAAGTCAAGGCCCCGGCCAAGGAAGCCAAGCCCAAGGAAAGCAAGAAGAAATAACCCAGCGCGAGCCTGAGAAAAGTTTCGGGGAGGCTGCCTCAAGCCTCCCCTTTGTTTTGGGGATCAACCCTCTGAGGGGTGGGGAATACCGGCCCTCCTATCCGCTCCAAACCCTGAGTCCCGGGGAATGGGGGGATATCGGCGGCCCTTCCACGCCTTGGTGGCCCGGCGGGACGGTAAGCACAACCGCCTGATAAAAGGGGGGATGGCCAATTCGAGGGCTTCACGGCGACTTTCGCAAAGACCACAACGCCAAGGGGAGAGTACAAGGACAGGACCCAGTGGTAGGTTATCCCAACTATTATGGGTATAATTTCAATCAGATAAGCACATAGCATGGGCAGCCGGCACCGGCTCAGAGATGAGATAATCATGCCCGACCTCAGGGCCCTGGCCGCACTGGTAAGAAAACTGGATGACCAGATCGCGATGTGCATGCGCTGCGGCATGTGCCAGGCGGTGTGCCCCCTGTTTGCCGAAACCGGCCGGGAAGCCGACGTGGCCCGGGGCAAGCTGGCCCTGCTGGACGGCCTGGCCCGGGAGCTCTTCTCCCGCCCCCAGGCGGTGCAGGACCGCCTGAGCCGGTGCCTGCTGTGCGGCTCCTGCGCCGCTCACTGCCCCAGCGGCGTCAAGGTGCTGGACATCTTTTTCCAGGCCCGGGCCATTTTGGCGGGGTATCTGGGCCTGCCCGCCTGGAAGCGGGCCCTCTTCCGGGGCCTGCTGGCCCGGCCCGGCCTCTTTCACCGCATCCTGGACTGGGGAAGCAGACTCCAGGGCATCTTCATCCGGCCGGTGGACGATCTGGTGGGGTCCTCCTGCGCCCGGTTTCTTTCGCCCCTCTTGCAGGACCGCCACTTCAAGCCCCTGGCCCCGGAGCCTTTCCACCGGCTGGTGCCGGCCCGGGACAGCGCCCCCGGCGCGGCCGGCCTGAAGGTCGCCCTGTTTGTGGGCTGCCTCATCGACAAGATCTTCCCCCAGGTGGGCCAGGACGCCCTCACCGTCCTGGAACACCACGGGGTGGGAGTCTATCTGCCCCCGGAGCAGGGCTGCTGCGGTATTCCGGCCCTGGCCGGCGGCGACCTCGAGGCTTTCCACCGCCTGGTGCGGCATCACCTGACCCTGTTCGGCGACCGGCCCTATGATTACCTGGTCACCGCCTGCGCCACCTGCGCCGCCACCCTGCGCCAGCTGTGGCCCATGTTGACCCAGGACTATCCCGAGGCCCAGCGGCACCAGATCGCCCGCCTGGCGGCGCGGACCCTGGACCTCAGCCAGTTCCTGGTGCAGCAGGTGGGCCTCAAGAGCGGGCTTCCTTCCCAAGGAAGCGAGCCGGTGCCCCTTACTTACCACGATCCCTGCCACCTGAAAAAGTCCCTGGGGGTGGCGGCGGAGCCCCGGGCCCTCATTGCCGCCAACCCCGCCTACCGGCTCACGGAGATGGCCGAGGCGGACCGCTGCTGCGGCTGCGGCGGCAGTTTCACCCTGCAGCACTACGAGATCTCCAAGGCCATCGGGTCCCGCAAGCGGGAGAACATCCTGGCCAGCGGAGCCCGGGTGGTGGCCACCGGCTGCCCGGCCTGCATGCTGCAGCTCACGGACCTGCTCTCCCAGGCCGGTGCCCGGGTGCAGGTGAAGCATGTAGTGGAGATTTACGCCGAGGCCCTGAGACAAGGCGAGTGAGGCCGCCGCAAGCTAGGCCGACGTCTCTTCGGGAAGGCGGCAAAGAAGAGAGTTGTCATTTATCTTTTTATAACGGGAAGAGGGCCAACCTGGGCTGGAACCGTCCTTAAACGCGGTAACTTCGCCGTAATCTGTCCCAAGGGGGCGCCTCAGAAAGGCTTCACCCAGCCGGCATAGAGGGCCAGCCCCAGCCAAGCCCAGTTGTTGGCATAGTAATTGTCCGGGGCTTCAAAATAGCCCCCCTGCTCATCCCGCCGGTAAAAGCTCATGAGCCGCCGGGCCAGGGCGTCGGCCCACTCCCGGTCCCCCGCCGCCAGGGCTGCGGCCAGCACCCCGGCATAGATGACGGGGCTTTCATAGCTCACCAGAGGGCGGCCGTCATAGGCATAGACGGCGGCCAGGCGGCCCTCCGCCTGCCAGCGCGCTTTCAGGAAAGGGAGAAAGCGGGAGGCGAGCACCTGCACCGGCTCCGGGCGGCCGAACCACAGGCGATCCAACGCCAGGCGCCAGGGCAGGCGCACCGCCTCCCAGCCGAAGTGGCTCTCCCGGCCGGGCGCGGGCAGGACCTGGCCGTCGGCCTTCAGGAGAGCCCAGTCGGGGAACAGCCCCACTCCCGGCAGATCACCCAAGCCCTGTCCCAGACGTGCCGCCAGCGGGTAGGTGGCCTCCGCCAGCTCCCGCCAGCGGCTGTCGCCGGTGGCTTCCGCCAGGAGACGGTACGCCGCCGGGAAGAAATACGAGGAGTTGATGAGATAAGGGGGGGCCGCCTCATGCCAGTTGCCCGGTGCCAGGACCGGCGTGCCGTCGGGCAGGCGCACCACCTCCCGCCGCCAGATGTCCGCCGCCACTCGCCGGGCCAAGGCAAGGTAGTCCGGCTCCTGGGCGGGCCGCCAGCCCCGGCGGTGGGCCAGCACCAGGGCCAAAGCAAAGTCCAGGTCAGCGTCCGCAGCGGTGTTGGGGTCCAGCACCCCTGCGGTGCCGTCCCCCCTGGGGCCCCAGTGCCAGGCCAGGAGGTGGTCGCCTAAGCACTTTTCCCGGGAGAGGTGGGTCTCCGTCCAGCGGGCCACCCGGGCAAAGGTCCCCGCGTCCCCGGCCCACACCGCTCGCAACAGCGCATAGGCCTGAGCCTCGGAGATGGTGCCGCCTTGGCGTTCCGGCACCACCACCCGGCCCTCGGGGGTGAGGAAGCGGCGCACATAGCCCTGCCAGGACTCGGCCAGGAGCCGCTCCACCTCCCGGGGCTCCGGAGAGGCGCTGCACGCCGCCAGAATCAGGGCGGCCAGGACCACCCCGAGCCTGCGCCGGCCTGGGGCCGTTAGGCCATTTTTCATGGCCTCACGGGGAAGGATCATGTCCGCTCCACAAGTAAGGGCGCTCATTCCCAAGGTCGGAGCCGTGGAAAACCGTCGGCCCCCAATCTCTCCTCTCTTTAACCGCGTCTTGATTTCCCCCGGCCGCACGGCCCGGAAACATCCTTGACAATCTCAGGTATTTGTGCCACATTATGCCTGAATCCGGCCCGGAAAATCCGTAATTTTGGCGGGGTCAGACGTATTTTTGCCCACATTTTTCCCAATAAAATGAGATAAACGGCATCCGGTTACGACCACGGACCACCGCGATGCCTTTTTTATTGCAGCCTCATGATCACCATCCGCTTGGAAAACGGCGCCAGCCGCCAATGTGAGCCCGGCATCAGTGCGGCCCGGGCGCTGGCGGAGCTGGGCGTCTCCGGTAACCACCACGTGGTGGCTGTCAAGGTGGACGGGGAGCTCAGCGACCTCACCCGGCCCCTCACCCGGGATTGCACCCTGGCCCCGGTGTGGGACACCACCCCCGAGGGCCTGGAGATTCTCCGGCATTCCACCTCCCACCTCATGGCCGAGGCGGTGCGGGCCCTCTTCCCCCAGGCCAAGGTGGCCATCGGCCCGGCCATCGAGTCGGGATTTTACTACGATTTCGATGTGCCGGAACCCTTCAGCCCCGAGGATCTGCCCCGCATCGAAGCCAAGATGGCGGAGCTGGCGGCGAAAGATCTCCCCTTCATCCGGGAGGAGGTGCCCAAAGAGGAAGCCATCCGGCTTTTCCAGGCTCAGGGGGAAGTCTATAAGGTGGAGCTCCTCCAGGAGATCGACCAGGAGCGGGTGAGCCTCTATCGCCAGGGCGATTTTGTGGACCTCTGCCGGGGGCCCCATGTGCCCTCCAGCGGTTACCTCACCGCCTTCAAGCTCACCGCCATCTCCGGGGCCTACTGGCGGGGGGACGAGCGCCGGCCCATGTTGCAGCGCATTTATGGCACCGCCTTCCCCACCCGGGAGGAGCTGGAGCATCACCTCCTGCTCCTGGAGGAGGCCAAGCGCCGGGATCACCGCAAGCTGGGGCGGGAGCTGGGCCTCTTTACCATCGAGGAGGAGGCCGGTCCGGGCCTGGTCATCTACCACCCCAAGGGCGCGCTCTTGCGCAGCCTGCTGGAGGATTTTGAGCGCCGCCAGCACCTGAAGCGGGGCTACCAGATGGTCATGGGCCCCCAGATGCTCAAGGCGGAGCTCTGGGCCCGCTCCGGCCACCTGGAGAATTACCGGGAGCACATGTACTTCACCGAGGTGGAGGGCGTCCAATACGGCATCAAGCCCATGAACTGCGTGGCCCACATGCTCATCTACAAATCCCGGGTGCGCAGTTACCGGGAGCTGCCGTTGCGCTTCTTTGAGCTGGGCACGGTGCTGCGCCATGAGCGCTCCGGCGTGCTCCACGGCCTCACCCGGGTGCGCCAGTTCACCCAGGACGATGCCCACATCCTCTGCACCCCCGAGCAGGTGGAGGGGGAGATCCTGGGGGTGCTGGACTTCGTGGCCGATGTCATGGCCATCTTCGGCTTTGACTACGAGGTGGAGCTCTCCACCCGGCCGGAGAAGTCCATCGGCACCGACGCCGACTGGGAGCTGGCCACCAACGCCCTGATCGGCGCCCTAAAGAGCAAGGGCCTCAGCTTCGCCGTGTGCGAGGGCGAGGGCGCCTTTTACGGCCCCAAGATCGACATCAAGCTCAAGGACGCCCTGAACCGCCGCTGGCAGTGCGCCACCATCCAGTGCGACTTCACCCTCCCGGAGCGCTTCGATCTCACCTATGTGGGCGCCGACGGCGGCAAACACCGGCCGGTGATGCTCCACCGGGTGATTCTGGGCTCCCTGGAGCGCTTCTTGGGGGTGCTCATCGAGCACTATGCCGGCGCCTTCCCCATGTGGCTGGCCCCGGTGCAGGTGATCCTGCTGCCCATCACCGAGCGGGTGCACCCCTACGCCCTGGAGGTGGCCGAAAAGCTCCGGGCCGCGGAGCTGCGGGTGGAGGTGGATCTGCGCCCCGAGACCCTGCGCTACAAGATCCGGGAGGCCCAGGGGCAGAAAATTCCCTATATGGTGGTGATCGGGGACCGGGAGGCGGCCCAGGGCACGCTCTCCCCCCGGCTCCGGGACGGCACCGAGCTCAAGGACGTTCCCCTGGCGGAGTTCATCCCCCGCCTGGCGGCGGAGAGCCGGGTGCCGGAACCGGGGCGGCCCCAAAATCCTTAAAGGAGGTGCGGTCATCCAGAAACAGCGTGTGCGGATCAATCAGCAGATCAGGGCGTCGGAGGTCCGGCTCATCGGCCCCGACGGCCAGCAGGTGGGCATTGTGCCTTTAAAGGAGGCCCTGGCCTACGCCGCCGAGCACAACCTGGACCTGGTGGAAGTGGCCCCCATGGCCACCCCGCCGGTCTGCCGGGTCATGGACTACGGCAAGTTCAAGTATGAGCAGGCCAAGAAGCAGCAGGAGGCCCGGCGCCGGCAGACCACCATCCAGGTGAAGGAGGTCAAGATCCGGCCGAAGATTGAAGAACACGACATGGCCTTCAAGCTGAAAAACATCCGCCGCTTTCTGGCCGACAAGGACAAGGCCAAGATCACCATGATCTTTCGGGGCCGGGAGATGGCCCACCAGGATCGGGGCTATGCCATCCTGCGCCGCATGGCCGAGGAACTGGCGGATGTGGCCGTGGTGGAGCAGGAACCCAAAGCGGAAGGCCGCACTCTGTTTATGATCGTCGCACCCAAAGCCACCTGAAAAATACCGTTGCCCTGAGGGCCGGCCCGGTTTATAAATAAAAGGTTTTGAGGAGGGGTTAGTTCGCCCTTTTTCAGGTTCCCCTGATCCGCAGCCACGACCTGCGGGGGAACTGACACCCCGCCCTCCCCGAAAGACCAGAGATCCCACACGAGGGACTGACATGCCGAAACTGAAAACGCATCGCGGCGCTGCCAAGCGTCTCAAGCCCACTGCCTCCGGGCGTCTGAAGCTCAAACAGCCGGGCCTGCGCCATCTGTTGACCGGCAAGCCCCGGAAGCGCAAACGGCAGCTGCGCACTCCGGCCTATGTCCACCCGGCGGACCAGAAACGGATGCAGCGCCTGCTACCTTACCTGTAAGCGAGGAGTGTCGTCATGCCCCGCGTCAAGAAAGCCGTGGCCTCCCGGGCCCGGCGCAAGAAATATCTCAAGATGGCCAAGGGCTATGTGGGGGGGCGCCGCCGCCTCTACCGCACTGCCCGGGAAACCGTGGAGCGGGCCTTGGCCTATGCCTACCGGGACCGCAAGGTGCGGAAACGGGAGTTCCGCAGCCTCTGGATTGTGCGCCTCAACGCCGCCCTGCGCCCCTTGGGCCTCTCCTACAGCAAGTTCATCGGCGGCCTCAAGAAAGCCAATATCGCCCTGGACCGCAAAGTCCTGGCCGACCTGGCGGTGCACGACCCCGCCGGCTTTGCCCGGGTGGCGGAGCTGGCCCGCCAGACAGTGTGAGGCCCCACGTGAAAAGCCGTGGGCAGGGGTGGTTTGATTAATCCGCCCCTTGCCCTCCCCTTAGTAAGGGGTGAGGGATGGGGGCTTAGGCGCAGGGGGCGGCGATCCCTGGCCCCTTCCCCCAAAGACTGGCGTCCCCAGGTGATCTTGCATAAAGCGGGAAGATGATTTCCACCCCACACGAGGTAGCGGAGCTCCAGAAACAGGCCCTGGCAGAGCTGGCCGCAGCCCAGGAGGCCGACGCGGTGGAGGCGCTCAGGGTCCGGTATCTCGGCCGCAAAGGCAGCCTCACCCAGATCCTGCGCACCCTGAAGGACCTGGACCCGGCGGTGCGCCGGGAAGTGGGCCGCCTGGCCAACGAGGCCAAGGAGGCCCTGGAGGCCGCGGTGGCGGCCCGCCTCAGGGCCCTGAAGCTGGCCGCCCACGCCCGGGAAGTGGCCGCCATCGACGTCACCCTCCCCGGCCGGCGCCCCCCCTTGGGCCGCCTCCACCCCTTGACCCGCATCATGGCGGAGATCTGCGACATCTTCCTCAGGCTGGGGTTTGAGGCGGTGGAGGGCCCCGAAGTGGAGCTGGACTGGTACAACTTCGAGGCCCTGAACATCCCCCCGGACCACCCCGCCCGGGACATGCAGGACACTTTCTATTTCACCGACAAGGTGCTCCTGCGCACCCACACCTCCCCCATGCAGATCCGGGTGATGGAGAAGCGCCGGCCGCCGGTGCGCATCATCGCCCCGGGCAAGGTCTATCGCCGGGACTCGGACATGACGCATTCCCCTATGTTCCATCAGGTGGAGGGCCTTTTGGTGGACCGCCGGGTCACCTTCGCGGACCTCAAAGGCGTGCTCACGGAGTTTGTGCACCAGCTCTTCGGCCCCGAGGTCTCCCTGCGTTTCCGGCCCAGCTACTTCCCCTTCACCGAGCCCTCGGCGGAGATCGACATCGCCTGCGTCATCTGCCGGGGGGAGGGCTGTCGGGTCTGCAAGGTCACCGGCTGGCTGGAGGTGCTGGGCGCCGGCATGGTCCACCCCGCGGTCTTTGAGGCCGTGGGCTACGACCCCGAGGAATACACCGGCTTCGCCTTCGGCCTGGGCGTGGAGCGCTTCGCCATGCTCAAGTACGGCATCGACGACATCCGCCTGTTCTACGACAACGACCTCCGCTTCCTGAGGCAGTTCTGAGCTTTATGGGGGAGGGCCAGGGGTCGCGGACCCCTGCCCTCCCCCATACCCCCTCCCAACCCCATGAGGAAAAAAGAAGGCCGGGAGCCTGATGGCCCCCGGCCTGTAGCTTTTCTTTGCGGCACATGGAGAAGGCGCAGCTCACCTTCGCCTAAGCGTTGGCCAACACGACACCTGCCATCCTCTTTCCCTCGCCACTGCATGATCCGGGGAAGGTTCTCCCCGAAGCCGCTTCCAGCCTCAGCCCCGGATGCCCAGCTCCCGCATCACCTCCTGGTGGAATTTGATGGACTGGGCTTCGTTCCCCAGAATCCCGAAGCGCACCTTGACGGTGGTGATGTTGTTGGGTTTGGCCTCCAAGGTGATCTTCACCGTGGTGTCCGGCGCCTGGATGGCCTCAATGCGGGACTCCAAAGCACCATACTGCTGCGCCGTCACCCTGAGATTAAGCTTGCGGCAAGCACCCAGGCAGGCGTTGTAGGTCTCCTGCATGCTCCGGGGGTAGTCCTGCTCCATGGTGCCTTCAATGTATTTGTAAGTCCCCAGCCCCGCCGCGGCCCCTACCCCCATGAGGGCCATGGCGGCACAGCCGCTGTTCAAAGCCAGGATAAGCGCCAGCGCTAATACCTTCCCTGAAAGTCTGCCGTTCATAACCCCCCCCTTTTGTTCCCCTTTTTCAGGACTTATGCCACGTCCCCGGGTCCATGTCAACCGCCTTTCGCCTGTGCCTGCCCGAAGTCGCAAAATGGCAAAAGTGGGCAGGCCGGACACAGGGGTTTGCGGGCGGTGCAGATCTGCCGGCCGTGCCAGATCATCTGGTGCGAGAAGCTGGTCCATTTTTCCCGGGGGATGAGTTCCATGAGCTCAAACTCGATCTTCACCGGATCCTTCTGGCGGGTGAGCCCCAGGCGCTGGGCCACCCGCCCCAGATGCGTGTCCACCACGATGCCCGGGATGCCGAAGGCGTTTCCCAGGATGACATTGGCGGTCTTGCGGCCCACACCGGGGAGCTTGACCAGGTCCTCCAGGGAGGGGGGTATCTCTCCCCCGAACTTCTCCACCAGCTCCCGGCTGATGGCCTTCAGCGCCTTGGCCTTGTTGTGGTAAAAGCCGGTGGGCCTAATGGCCGCCTCCAGCTCCTCCAGGGGCGCGGCCACCATGGCCGCGGCATTGGGATACTGGCGGAAGAGCTCCGGAGTCACCTGATTGACCCGCTCATCGGTGCATTGGGCCGAGAGCACCGTGGCCACCAGGAGCTCCCAGGGATTGCGGAAATCCAGGGTGCAGTGGGCCGTGGGGTAGTGCTCCTCCAACAATTTCAGGATAGCTGCTGCTTTGTCCTTCAGGGGCAGACGCTTTCCTGCCATGGTGGCCTCCTTTCGTCCGACAAAAAGCGCTTCAGGGCTGCCCGGTTACGCCTCATTTGGCCCCCTCCCGGCGGCGCCTCGAGGTCAGCCCCCGGCCGGCCGCCGGAGCAGAAGGCGCAGGGCATCATGGGCCTCGGGGATGCGGAGACGCAAAATGAGCAATCCGTACACTCCCACGCCGGCGGCCACAGCGGCGGCCACGGCTAAGAGGCGGCCCAGCACCCCCGCCGGGACAAGACCCGCCACAGCGTGGTGCACCGTGAGGGCCGCGCCGGCCATGACGCCGGTGGCCAGCCCCACCTTGACCAAAGTGACCAAAAGCTCCCTTAAAGGCAGGCCGTCCAGCCGCCGATGCAGCAGGGCCAGCAGGAAAAGCAGGCTGACGTTGCTGGCCAGGGACATGGACAGGGCGATGGCCCGGTGCTGCAGCGCCTCCAGGGTGAGGTGGATGAACACCAGGTTGGCGGCCACATTGAGAAAGCTCCCCGCCACCGGGATGGCCGTGTTGTTCAAGGCATAAAAGATGGGCACCAGGATCTTGTTGGCCGAGAAGGCAAAGAGCCCCAGGGTGTAAAAGACCAGGGCCGCGGCGGTCTGGGTGGTGTCATAGGCGGTGAAGCGGCCGTATTGGTAGATGAGGGCACAGATGGGCTCGGCCAGCACCGCCAGCCCCGCCGCCGCCGGCAGGGTGAGAAGCATGGCCAAAGAGAGGGCGGCGCGACAGGCGTCCCGGAGCCCGGCCACATCCTCCCGGGCCGCCAGGCGGGAGGCCAGGGGCAGCGTGGCCACCGACAGGGCCACCCCGAAGAGCCCCTGGGGCAGGTGGTCCAGGCGGTAGGCGTAGTTCAGCCAGGAGATGGAGCCTTCCGGGCAGCGGGCGGCGTAGAAGGTGTTGATGAAGATATTGATCTGCGCCGCCGACAGCCCCAGCACCGCGGGCAGCATGAGGCGGAAGATCTGGCGCAGGCCCGGATCCCAGGGGTCGCATACCGCCCGGAAGCGAAAGCCCACCCGGAACAGGAGCGGCACCTGGACCAGGAGCTGGAGGAGGCCGCCGATGAGGGTGCCCACCGCCATGCCCACAATGGGGGGCTGGCCCACGTGGGGCGCCACGAAACTCAGCCCCACCCCGGCCACAATGGAGCCCAGATTGAAAAAGCTGGAGGCCAAAGCCGGAAGGAAGAACTTTCCCTTGGTATTGAGAATCCCCATGACCAGGGCGGCCAGAGAGACGAGGAGCAGGAAGGGAAACATGATGCGGGTCATGAGGGCGGTGAGCTCCAGTTTTCCCGGCACCTGGCCGAAATCCGGCGCCATCAGGCCCACCAGGGCGGGGGAGAAGTAAATCCCCGCCAGGGTGAGGCCGCCCACCACGATCATGAGAAAAGTCAGGACATTGTTGGCCAGCCGCCAGGTGCGCTCCGGCCCCTCTTTGGCGTCGTATTGGGAAAAGACGGTGACAAAGGCGGTGCTCAAGGCCCCCTCGGCGAAGAGGTCCCGGAGGAGATTGGGGATGCGGAAGGCCACCACAAAGGCGTCGATGGCCCGGCCGGCGCCGAAAAAACCGGCAAAGACCTGCTCCCGCACCAGGCCCAGCAGGCGGCTGATGAGGACCGCCAGGCTCATGCTGCCGGCGGCCCGGGCGATGCTGCGAGTGGGCGGGGAGGTACTCACGGAGCGGACCGGGGTGATCCCGGGCGGTTCATGGACGCCGCCTCATCCCCGGCCGGGGGGCCATGGATCTCAGCAGGGTTCGGAAGCAGGGCCAATAAAACGGCGGCATCACAGCCGGAGGCCGGGGCTTACCCGGTGCGGGAGGATTTGATCCCGGTCTTTCGGGACTTCCCGGGGGTTTTGGCCACCCCCTTGTCCTTGCTTGAGGTCTTCTCCTTGGGGCTGGCCTTGGCCAAGGGAGCTTTCTTGCCGCCGGGCGCGGGGGCCCGGAGATTTTTGGGTTTCCCGGGCCGGGGCTTTACCGCGGAAGCGGCCTTCTCCGGCAGCATCAGGGCCGCCGGGGCCTCGGGATGCACCAGCACAAAAGTAGGCCGGGCCGCCTCCACCGCCGGAGCCGGGGGCTCCAGGCGCACCTCCGGCTGAAGCTGCCGCAAGCCTTCCCCGGGGGTGAGACCGACAATGCCCGCCAGACGGAGGTCCTTGCCCGGCTCCTCCGGGGCGCCGGTGATCAGTAGCCACGTGAGGCAGAGGACTGACCCGGCTCCCGCGGCCAAGGAGATCCAGGAGAGGCGGCCGGAGCGGCACCCACGACGGCCTGAGGCCGAACGCCGGGGGACCAGGCTCAGCAGGGCATAGACGGCATAGGCACCGAGAATGAACAGGAAGGTCGGCAACAACTTTTCCACCCCCTCAAGCTGGGCCACCATACCAAGATTTTTTGCCGCCGTCAACTCCCCCTTTTCTGATCGGCACAATTTCTTCTCGGCTAAATTATGAGAGATACAGCAGTTTTTCCCCTGCCAGAGAAATTCCCGTCAAATTGGTCAAAATAAGTAAACCCGGATATGCAAGCCGGGGGAGGGCCCGGGGGGCTTCCCGAGGAGGAGGCAAAGCGTCGGGAAGCCTTGCCATGGTCGACTCCCCTTAAAGCTTATTCCGGGAAAAATTAGTCTCTTTTCAGGGATTCCCCTGTCAGAATCTTGACGCCCACAGGAAATTGAGATACAAAAGCCTCATGGGCAACCGGACCGCCATTCTGCTGGTGGAGGATGACCCCAGCCAACGGGAGCTCCTGGCCGGGATTCTCCGGCAGGAGGGCTTTGAGGTGGAGGCGGTGGCCGACGGCGAGACCGGCTTGGCCCGCCTCCAGGAGGGCCCCTTCGACCTGGTGCTCACCGACCTCATCCTCCCGGGGCTGGGGGGCATGGACCTGTTGTCCCATATTGTGCGCCACTGGCCGGAAACCAAATGCATCATCCTCACCGGCTTTGCCACGGTGAAGAATTCCGTCACGGCCATGCGCCTGGGGGCCTATGACTACCTGCAGAAACCGGTGGACCGCCAGGAATTGAGCCTGGTGGTGCGCCGGGCCCTGGAGCACCGGCGCCTGGAGCAGGAAAACCTGCGCCTCAAAAAGCAGCTCTGCCGGCGCTTCGGCTTTGCCAACATCATCGGCGCCAGTGAGCCCATGCAGCAGGTCTTCGAGCTGGTGCGCAAGGTGGCGGACAGCGACTCCACCGTGCTCATCCTGGGGGAATCCGGCACCGGCAAGGAGCTCATCGCCCGGGCCCTGCATTACAACAGCTCCCGGCGCCATGGGCCCCTCATCCCGGTGAATTGCGCCGCCATCCCGGAGGAGCTCCTGGAGAGCGAGCTCTTCGGGCATGAGCGGGGCGCCTTCACCCATGCGGTGCGCACCCGCATCGGCCGCTTCGAACAGGCCAACGGCGGCACCATCTTCCTGGATGAAATCGCCGACATGAGCCCCACCCTGCAGGTCAAGATCCTCAGGGTGCTACAGGACCGGGCCTTTGAGCGTATCGGCGGGGTCAAGACCATCCGGGTGGATATCCGGGTCATCGCCGCCACCAACCGGGACCTGGAGGCCCTGGTGAAGGCGGGCCAGTTCCGGGAGGACCTGTTCTATCGCCTCAACGTCATCCCCTTGAAGATTCCCCCCTTGCGGGAGCGGGCCTCGGACATTCCCTTGCTGGCGGCCCACTTCCTGCAGGAATTCTGCCGTCGGCGCAAGCAGCCCCTCAAACGCCTCAGCCCCGAAGCCCTGGAACTCCTCCTGAAATACCCCTGGCCGGGCAACGTCCGGGAGCTGGAAAACCTCATGGAGCGGCTGGTCATCCTGTGCGAGGGCGAGGTGATCCGGCCCGGGGACCTGCCGGAGCGCTTTCAGCCCCTGCCGCCTGTCCATCTACCGGAACCGCCGCCGGATTTTCCGCCCCAGGGCATCTCCCTCACCGAGGCGGTGCAGGATTTTGAGCGCCGCCTCATCCTCAAGGCCCTGGAGAAGAGCCGCTGGGTGAAGAGCCGGGCCGCCCAGCTCCTGCATCTCAACCGCACCACCCTCATTGAGAAGATGAAGAAGCAGAAGATCGTCACGCCTCCGGATCTCCCTCCCCTCCCCAAGCAGTTCACCTGAGCTTCCGACCAGGTCATCCCTCAAGGTGTCAAAGGCCCCAGCCGAGGTGGCGGGGTTTTTTTGTCAATAAATTGACATACCCGGGGATTTTTGACAGGCCCAGGGTCCACGGTCCCGAGGAGGCCGGGGCGGGGGTGACCCCCTCCCCTCTTCCCTACCCTAACCCGCAAGTCCTGATATTTCCTGATTAAACTGAGTAGCCACGCCCATGCTCCCGGCTCTCCGGCCCTGGGAGGGAAGGCGGAAGGGAGTGGAGGCCCCTGTCCCCGGCCCAGGTCTCTGACGCCCTGTCAACCATGACCCACCGCCGGGCGCCGGGCCTTGGTATGCCTCTTGCTTCTCTGTTGGGGGCAGGAGGCATGGAATGCGGCAACGGCGACATTCCCGGTTCTGGCTGCTGTCCGTGGGAGCCTGGCTCCTGTTTCTTCCCTCCCCCGCGGGGGCGCCGGCGGCGGCCGGCTCCCGGCCCGAAGCGGCCGGCGTCCATGTCATCCTCTCCCGGGAGTTCTTCGAGGCCTTAAGCCGCCTGGAACGCGCCCCGGGAGTCACTTACGGCGACCGCCAGGAAGCCCTCCTGGAAAAGATCGCCCTCTCCTGCCAATATCTGGTCAAGACCAACCTCACCCTCATCGAACAGCAGGAGCGCCTGCTCCGGCTCCTGGAGGGGCAGACCCGGATCCGGGGACAGGAGCGCTGACATGCGGGGTCTGATGCGGTTGCCGGCGGTGATATCGGCGGGCTCGGTCATGAAAGTGCGGGGAGGGCGCCTGGCGTGGTGGCTCCTCCTCCTGGCGGCGGGCGCGTTCTCGGTGCCTTTGGGGCCCGGGGAGGGCCTCTGCCACAGCCGCACCCGGCGCACTCCCCCGCCCCTGCCGGCCGCGGCCCTCCCTGCCCCCCCTGCCCCAGCCCCGCTCCAGGCCGCGGTGCCGGATCCCGGGCGATGGCAGGACCTCTTCCGGGAGGTCAATGTCCGGGGCCTGAAGGCCAAAGAGGCCCCTCTCCTCCTTCAGGCCGCCCGGCTGGCCGGGGAGCGCGGGGACCTGGCCCCCGCCCGCTGGGCTTACCGTCTCCTGCTTAAGCTTGCCCCCGGGACCGATCTCGCGGCACACGCCTGGGGGGAGCGGCTGGTGCTGGATTTTTATGAGGAACTGGCGGACCTGCCCAAGCTGGCCGCCTGTCGCCGGTTTGTTCATCGGGTGCTGCAAAACCCGGAGGCCGCCAAGGCCTCGGTGGTCCGCCTGGCCCTTAGGGAGGGCTGGCGCGCGGTGGAGCAGCAGTTGCTGGGGGAAGGCCCCTGGCCCCCCGCGGTGGCGGAGCAGCTCCTGGAATTGTGGGAGCTCACCCCCGCAGGCATGCGGCCGCCGGAAGCCAAGCTTCTCTTGGCCCGGCTGTTTCAGGACCGGGGCTTGCCGGGAGAAGCCCGCCAGCTCCTGGAACAGGTGGTGGCCGGCGAGGAGGAGCACCTCCGGGCGGAGGCCGTCGCCCGGCTGCTGGAGCTGGCCTGGACGGAGCAGGGCCTGGGGGGGTTTTTGGCCGCCCTGGCCCACTTGCAGGCCACCACCTCGGCAGCCGGGCAGGCCCTGAGGACCTGGCCGCTGCGCCTGGAGGGCCACCCGGCGGTGGCCATGGCCCCCTCTCCGGACCTGCCCCTCCCCCCGGCACTTCGTCTCACGCTGTGGGAAGCCCTCAGCGGCCAGCCCCTCCCCGGCCCCCTTGCCTTATATCTCCTGCAGGACCTGGCCCAGATGGCCAGAGCCGGGGAGAATGTCCACCCGGCGACGGCCCTCTACCACCACCTCCTGGAGACCGCCAGGGAGAATCTGGGGCCCGGCTACTATTACGACCGGGTGGGTCTGGAGCATCTGCGGCAGCGGGAGTGGCTGGCGGCCCAGGAAGCCTTCCAGGCCCAGACCCAGGCGGAGGATCCCCTCTGGCAGCAGCTGGGCCGGGTGCGGCTGCTGGAGGTGGAGCTGGCCCAGATCCAGGCCGGGGGGCCACGTTGAGCGGAAGGATGAGGCAATGACCAAAAAGGCCCTGCTGATTATCGATCCTCAACCTCTGTGGCGGGATATCCAAGACCTCCTGCGACGCACCCACCAGGTGGAGACCCAGCAGGTCCCCAGCCTGGAGGCCGCCGGGGAGTTCCTCCGGGAGCCGGAGTTCCTGGCCATCTTCCTGGCCGAGCCCCTGGTGGGCTCCCTGGCACCGCTCAAAGGGGAGGTCCCCACGGTGCCGGTGTTTGTCTTCTCCCCCCGGCCCACGGTGGCCGGCGCGGTGGCGGCCATGCGGGAGGGGGCCCAGGATTATCTCGGTTTTCCCCCTCCTCCGGAGCGCCTGACGGAACTGCTCAGGCCCTATCTCTCCGCCCCGGCGGACAGTCCCGCCCCGGGACGTCCCCGCCAAGGCGAGCGCAGCATGGCCCGCCCCCTCATCACTCAGGACCCGGCCATGCTCCGTCTGGTGGAGATGGCCAAGGCCGTGGCGCCCACCCGGGCCACGGTGCTCATCCAGGGGGAGTCCGGCACCGGCAAGGAGGTCCTGGCCCGGTTGCTGCACCAGGAGAGCGACCGGGCCGCGGGGCCCTTTGTGGCGGTGAACTGCGCCGCCCTGCCCGAGGGCCTGTTGGAGAGCGAGCTCTTCGGCCATGAAAAGGGGGCCTTCACCGGCGCCATCATGCGCAAGCTGGGCAAATTCGAGCTGGCGCAGCACGGCACCCTGCTTCTGGATGAAATCAGCGAGATGCACCCCCACCTGCAGGCCAAGCTCTTAAGGGTGCTCCAGGAAAACGAGATCGACCGGGTGGGCGGTCGCACCCCCATCCCCGTGGATGTGCGGGTGGTGGCCACCACCAACCGAGACCTCACCGAGCTGATGCAGAAGGGGGAATTCCGGGAGGACCTCTACTACCGCCTGCAGGTCATCACCTTCACCCTGCCGCCCCTCAGGGAGCGGCCCGGGGACATCCCCTTGCTGGCCCAATATTTCCTGGAGCGCTACTCCCAGCTCTTCGGCAAGGGGCCCCTCAGCTTCACCACCACCGCCCTGAGGGCCCTGGAGGCCGCCGCCTGGCCCGGCAACGTTCGGCAGCTGGAAAACGCCGTGGCCCGGGGGGTGCTTCTGGCCACCACCCGCTTTGTCCACCCCAAGGACATCTTCGGGGAGACCCCCCCCGCCGTCCCCGCGCCTGAGGCCCGCGCCCTCACCCCGGCCAAGCCCGTCACCTTGCGGGAGATGGAGCAGAGCCTGATCTTCCAGGCCTTAAAAGAGACTTCCGGCAACCGCACCCATGCCGCCAAGCTCTTGGGGATCAGCGTGCGCACCCTGAGGAACAAGCTGCACGAATACCGGCAGGAGCAGCAGCGGCCGCCGGTGTGCCGCTCCCAGGTGGCGTGAAACTTGCTTTGGAAAGGGCACAGGGGGAGGAAAAGGGAGGGGCAGGGAGAGCGTGAGACGCGAGGAATGACATGGATTGAGAAGGGCCCCGGCCCGGTGACCCGGCGGCTCTGAAAGAACCTGGCCACCCCGGGGAATAGGGCCACTGCCATGGTGGGCACACCGTTGCTCACCCACCCGTCCCGCACGGGTGGCAGGCAAGGTCCCCGTGGCCGCCAAGTGAGAGCGGCAATCTTTGCCCAGGAGGTCTCCCATGAGCTGGGATCCCCTTGCCGAGCCGGTGACCCGGCTGCTGGCGCACAGCCTCAACCTGCGCAGCCGCCGCCAGGAGGTCATCGCCGGCAACATCGCCAATCTGGACACCCCCGGCTACACCGCCCGGGAGCTCCCCTTCAAGGAGGTGCTCAGCCAATATGCCTCCGGGGGCGGGCCCCTGTTCTTGGCGAAGACCCATCCGGGCCATCTCACCCCGCCCCTGGCGGCCGGGCTGGTGGAGAACCGGGGCGAACCCGTGGACCTGGACCAGGAGATGGTGCGCCTGGGGGAGAATCTCTTCCAGTTCCAGAGCGCGGTGCAGCTCCTCAACCGCAAGCTGGAGGGACTGCGCACCGTCGTTGAAGGAGGCAGAACGTGACCCTGTTTGCCAGCATGGAGATCAGCGCCGCGGGCTTAAGCGCCCAGCGCCAGCGCCTGAATGTCATCGCCGAAAACCTGGCCAACGTTGACACCACCCGCACCCCTGAAGGCGGCCCGTATCTCAAAAAGCAGGTGGTGCTGGAGACCCGGCCACCGGAGGACTTCGCCAGCCTGCTGTCCGGCGCCGAATCCGTGGGGGTGGCCGGGGTGACCCGCACCACGGAGGGCCTGAGGCCGGAATACGATCCCACCCACCCCGATGCCGACGAGCAGGGGATGGTGCTCTATCCCAACGTCAACCCAATCACCGAAATGGTGAGCCTGGCCCTGGCCAGCCGGACCTTTGAGGCCAACGTGGCGGTGCTCAAGGCGGCCCGGGCCATGCTGCAAAAGTCCCTGGAGATCGGGCGTTAGCCCGGGCTTGCCTAAGGGCGGGGGAAGGGCGCCAGAAGCCGCCAGGTGAATATCTGGTGGGTAGTGAGGGCCGGCCGTGAGCGGGACCGTGCATCTGTAAGGAGAGGGACATGAAGATTCTGCCGGAGATGGGAACGGGGCAAGGGGTCTCGACCCTGAGCCCGACAGCGACCGCCACAACCCCCGGGGCCGGGGAGTTCAAGCGCCTGCTCACCGAGGTCATGGGCTGGCAGCAGGAGGCGGATCAGGCCATCCGCCAGTCCCTCCTGGGGGAGAAGGACCTGCACGAGGTCATGCTGGCCCTGGAGCGGGCCTCCCTGGGGGTCAAGGTGCTGGTCCAGGTGCGCAACAAAGTGCTCCAGGCGTATGAAGAATTGAGCCGCATGAGCTTGTAAGCCGACCATGGCCGCGCTCACCGCTTACCTGGAGCAGCTCAAGCAACGCTTCCTGGCCCTGCCCCTGCCCCACCGGCTGGTGGCCGGCGCGCTGGCCGGGGCCGGGGTCCTGGCCCTCATCTTTCTTTTGCTCATGAGCAGCCCCGGTGAATACGGGGTCCTCTTTGCCAACCTCTCCCAGGAGGACGCCGCGGCCATCGTGGCCAAACTCCGCAACAAAAAGATCCCATATCGCCTGGAGGCCGGCGGCACCTCCATCCTGGTCCCCAAACATGAGGTCTATGAGCTGCGGCTCCTGCTGGCGGGGGAAGGCATCCCCAAAGGAGGCGGCGTCGGCTTTGAGATCTTCGACCGGCAGAACCTGGGGGTGACGGACTTCGTGCAGCGCCTCAACTACCAGCGGGCGCTCCAAGGCGAGCTGGCCCGCACCCTCACAGGCATGCCCGAAATCGCCGAAGCCCGGGTGCACATCGTCACCCCCAAGGAATCCATTTTCCTGGAAGACCAGCAGAAGGCCAGCGCCTCGGTGGCGGTGAAACTCAGGCCCGGCCGGCGCCTGAGCCCCCATCAGATCGACGGCATCGTCCATCTGGTGTCCAGCGCGGTCCCGGGCCTCAGCCCCAGCCAGGTGACGGTGGTGGACCTGGACGGCCGGATCCTGAGCAAACCCCCGGACGCCCTCACCCCCGGGGGTCTGAGCACCGCCCAGATGAGTTTCCAGCGCCAGGTGGAGGAAGGCTACGAGCGCAAGCTCCAGTCCCTCTTCGACCAGCTGGTGGGGCCCCAAAAATCCGTCATCCGGGTCACCGCGGAGCTGGATTTCCAGAAAATTGACATCCGGGAGGAGACCTTCACCCCCAACAAGGACCTGGTGCGCAGCGAACAGAAGAACGTGGAGCGCTCCACCCGGGGGATGGAAGGGGGAAGCCCCGAGGCCCGCTTCGATCTCGGCCAGGGCACCATCACCCCGCCGCCGCCCGGCAAAGGCCCGCCGCCCCTTACCCCCCCAGCCCCGCCCAAGCCCCCGGGCAGCACCACCAGCGAGCGCCAAAGCGAAGTGCGCAACTATGAGCTCAACCGGGTGCTGCGCCAGGTGGTGGATCAGCCGGGCAAGATCAGGCGCCTCTCCCTGGCGGTGGTGGTGGACGGCACCTACCCGGAGAAGACCAGGGCCTTCACCCCCCGGCCGCCGGAGGAGTTGCGCCAGTTCGCCAACCTGGCCAAAAAGGCGGTGGGCTTTGATGCCGAGCGGGGGGACCAGCTGGAGATCACCTGCGCGCCCCTGGCCTCCCAGGTGCCGGAGGGGGTGGGCGCCAGCGCCCCGGCGGCGGGCTGGCAGGAAGGCTGGCGGGGCTCCCTCCTGGTGGGGGCCGTCATCCTGGCGGTGCTCTTTGCTCTCATGGTGCTTTATCACCGCAAGCGCCGGGCGGCCCGGCCACCCATCTTGGAGGCACCTCTGCCCGCTTCTCTGCCGGCCCCGGCCGAGGCTGCCGGGGAACTTCTGCCGCCCTCCCCCACCCCCGCTCTCCGCACCGCGGCGCCGCCGGCCCTCCTCCCTGATGCGGTGGAGGGTCAGGAGAAGGTGGCCCAACTGGTGGCGGCCTATCCCGAGCGGGCCGTGGAGGTCCTCCGGCTCTGGCTCCAGGACCGCTGAGTATGGGAATGAGGGAAGGCCGGGAATTTTCCGGGCAGGAAGGGGGGAGGCGGGGGAAAGGGCGGTCTTGCACCGGGCGGCAAGACAATCAGCGGCTTTCTTTCCCGGCTCCAGCGAAAGGCTTGTTCCATCGTCCGGCAGGAGATGAGTTCCTGAGAGGAAGGCCATGGCCAAGGCGGACAAACTGAGCGGCGTGGACAAGGCGGCCCTGTTGCTCCTGTGTCTCGGGGAGGACCGGGCCGGGGAGATCCTGAAGAGGCTGGATGACAGCGAGATCCAACTCCTGGGACAGCATATCTCCCGCCTGGAGGTAGTCCCCACCAAACAGATGGCGGCCATTTTGGAGGAGTTCCGCCAACGGATGGAAAATCCCGAGGCCATCGTGGTGAAGGGGGACCAGTTTTTCAAAAACACCATCGCCCGCACCCTGGACGGCCGGCGCCAGGAGATGCTGCTGGACAAACTGGACCTGGAGCAGAGCCCGGAATTCTTCGTCAAGATCAAGAAACTGGACCCACGCACTGTGGCCTCCTTTCTGCGCAATGAGCACCCCCAGACCATCGCCCTGGTGCTGGCCCATCTGGAGCGCCACCAGGCCGCCAAGGTCCTGGCGCAGTTCCCCGAGGCCCTGCAGATGGAAGTGGTGCGGCGCATCGCCCGCCTGGATCAGGTCTCCCCGGCCATCATCGAAGAAATCGACGCCGCCCTCAGGGAGGAGATCGCCCTGGTGGAGGAGGTGGGCGGCCGGCTGGTGGGCGGGGCCCAATCCGTGGCGGAGATCCTCAACCAGATGGAGCGCACCCAGGAGACCGCCATCTTGAAGAAACTGGAGGAGGAGGACCTGGCCGACCTGGCGGAGGAGATCCGGCGTTATCTCTTCACTTTTGAAGACCTGCTCAATGTGGAGGACCGGGGCATCATGGCCCTCCTCAAGGAGGTCAACACCCAGGATCTGGCCCTGGCCCTGAAGGCGGCCTCCGACGAACTCAAGGCCAAGTTCTTCCGTAATATGTCCAGCCGGGCCTCGGAGATGCTCCAGGAGGAGTTGGAGATCATGGGCCCGGCCCGCTTACGGGATGTGGAGGCGGCCCAGCAGAAGATCATCCAGATCGCCAAGCGGCTGGAAGGCGAAGGCCAGCTGGTGCTGTCCAACAAGGGCGGAGAGGATGTCTTCATATAAGATTTTTCGCACCCCGCCGGCGGGGGTGCACCCCTTCCCTCTGCCGGGATTGACGGAGGAGGCTGGCCCCCGGGCAGAGGTTCAGGAGCTTTTCACCCCTGACTTTGGCCAGGAGGAGGGCCCGCCTCTTCCTGGAGTTGCGGACCTGGAAGCCCGGGTCCGGGAGATTTTGGCCCAGGCAGAGGCGCGCCGGGAGCATATCGAGCGGCAGGCGTATGAAGAGGGCTTCCGCCAGGGACAACAGGACGGCCGGGAAGTGGGGCTGAAAGCCCTGGAGGAGGTGACCCGGCGGCTGAGGGACCTCCTCATGGAACTGGCCGGCTTGCGGGAGCGTCTCTTTCGGGAACGGGAGGAGGAGATGGTGCACCTGGCCTTGGCGGTGGCCCGCCAGGTGGTGGGCCGGGGACTCCAAAGCGATCCCGGGCTCATCCGCGGGCTGCTGGAGCAGGCCTTCCAGGCCCTCTCCCGGCGGGACGGCCTCCGGCTCCATCTCCACCCCGGGGACCTGGAAGTGCTCTCCGAGACCGGCAAAGAAGGCTGGCCGCCGGAGGTGGAACTGGTGGCGGACGCCGGCCTGACCCCGGGAGGCTTCCGGATAGAGACCGGTGTGGGAGAACTGGACGGCACCCTGGAGACCCGCTGGGAGAGGGTGGCCCGCACCGTCACTGCCGCCCTGGAGAAAGTTCGGGATGACCGGCAGGATTGACTGGCAGGCGCTCCGTGAACAGGTGGCCCGCACCGAGCCCTGGGCCCGGGTGGGCCGCCTGGAGGAGCTGGTGGGACTGGTGCTGCGCAGCCGGGGGCCGGAGTGCGCCGTGGGGAGCATCTGCCAAATCCGGCCGCCGGCCCCCGCCCCTCCCTTCCTGGCCGAAGTGGTGGGTTTCCGCCAGGAGCAGGTGCTCCTCATGCCCTATGGCGAGGCCCGGGGGGTGCGGCCTCGGGTCCCGGTGATCCTGGAGGACCGCCAGGCCCAGGTGCGGGTGGGTCCGGGTCTGCTGGGCCGGGTGCTGGACGGCCTGGGGGAACCCCTGGACGGCCGGGGCCCCCTCCGACAGGTGCCGGAGACTTATCCCCTTTATTCCCCCAGCCCCAACCCCTGCCTGCGGGAGCCCATCCGCCAGCCCCTGGATGTGGGCATCCGGGCCATCAACGGCCTCCTCACCTTGGGGAAGGGCCAGCGGGTGGGGATCTTCGCCGGCTCCGGGGTGGGAAAGAGCACCCTTCTGGGCATGATGGCCCGCTTCACCGCCTCAGAGGTAAGCGTCATCGGCCTCATCGGCGAGCGGGGCCGGGAGGTGAAGGACTTCATCGAGGAAAGCCTGGGGCCGGAAGGGCTGGCCCGCTCCGTGGTGGTGGCGGCCACCTCCGACACCCCGCCCCTGGTGCGCCTCCGGGGGGCGTATCTGGCCACCGCCATTGCCGAGTATTTCCGGGACCAGGGGCACGACGTCCTCTTGCTCATGGATTCCCTCACCCGCTTTGCCATGGCGGCCCGGGAGATCGGGCTGGCGGTGGGGGAGCCGCCCACCGCCCGGGGTTATACCCCCTCGGTCTTCACCCGCCTGCCGGGGCTTTTGGAGCGGGCCGGCACCTGCCAGGGCCGGGGGAGCATCACCGGCATCTACACTGTGCTGGTGGAGGGGGACGACCTCCTGGAGCCCATCGCCGACGCCTCCCGGGCCATTCTGGACGGCCACCTGGTGCTCTCCCGAGACCTGGCGGACCGCGGCCATTACCCGGCCATTGACCTGTTGGGGAGCATCAGCCGGCTCATGCCCCAGGTCACCACCCCGGAGCACCGCCGGCTGAGGGAACAGGCGGTGCGGGTCCTGGCCGTCTACCGCCAGGCGGAGGACCTGATCAACATCAAAGCCTATGTGCGGGGCTCCAATCCGGAGATTGACTTTGCCCTGGAAAAAATCGCCGCCCTGAACCGTTACCTGAGGCAGGACACGGCGGAAGCCGCGGCCTTCCCCCAGGCGCTGGCCCAACTGGAGGAGATCTTCGCCACATGACCCCGGGCACCCGCTTCCGTTTCCCCCTGGCCACGGTGCTCAAGGTCTCCCGGTTGCGGGAGGAGGCGGCCCGCCTGAGGCTGGCCCAGGCGCTGAAACGCGTGGCCGCCAGCCGCCGGGCTCTGACGGAGACGGAGGAGTTGCTGGCGAAGCGCCTGGCGGGTTTGGAAGGCGAGGCCTCCCGGTCCTTCAGCACGGAGGACTTTCTCCTGCACCTGCGCCACCTGGAGTCCCTCTCCCGGGCGCTGGCCGGCTGGCGGGAGCGCCTGCAGCAGGAGGAAGCGGCGGCCGAGCGGGAGCGCCAGACCCTTTTGAAGCACCATCAGGAGACCCGCCTCCTGGAAAAGCTCCGGGACCGGGCCTGGGCTCGCTTCCGGCGAGGCCTGACCCGGCAGCAGGAACAGGAAACGGAAGCGGCGGTGCTGGCCCGCTTCCCCACCGGCGGCGGGGGCTAACCCTGGCGGCGCTACCGGCTCTGGCAAGGAGGGCAGGAGAGATCAAAGACTTGGCTCCATGAGGCCGCCAGACCGGACCAGACCAAGGATGGGGGACCGTCCATGCCCAGAGTCCGGGCCGGCGGCGCAAGGTTTTCCCGGGTGACGGCCTTTCAGACTTTGGGGCCGGAGGCGGCGGGAGGGAATCCCTGCCGCCTGCCAGGGTCCTCACGGACCGGAAGGTTTTCTGGAAGCCTACAGCCTCCCAGGGAGGAAGAGATCCATGAAAATGGCAGGCAGCCTGCAAACGACCGGCGGCATCATGGGAAGCCTGCTCATCGCCGGCCTCCTCGTTAAAATGGCCCTCACCGCCATCTGGCTGAAGCCTCCGGGGAGCTGGCTCCTCCAGGGTCCCCGGGTGAGCGAGGCGGCCACCCCGGCGGAGGCCCGTCCCGGCGAGGCCGGCGCCCTCTCCCGGCTGGCCACCCTTCTCCAGCAGCAGCGGGAATCCCTCTCCGCCCGGGAAGCCGCCCTGGCCCTGAGGGAGGAGCAACTCCGACAGGTGCGTCAGGAGGTGGAACAACGCCTCCGGGAACTCCAGACCCTGCAATCCCGCATCCTGGAAGCCATTGAAGAGGAGAGGCGCATCAAGGGCGAACACCAACGGCACCTGGCCGCCACCCTGGAGGCCATGCCTCCGGACAAGGCCGGCAAACTGCTGGAAAAAATGGAAGAGGAGGTCGCCGTCCAGCTTCTCCGGCGCCTCAAAGGGAAGGAGGCCGGGGCCATCCTCACCCACCTGGCCCCGGACAAGGCCGCCCGCCTCAGCCAGCGGCTGTTGCAGTAACCCCCCAAGAGTAAAGAGAGCGACTCCTGGGGAGGCAGCCAGAAGGGGGCCTGGCCCACCCACAGGGGATGAAAATCATGGCGGCGAAACGGGAAGGGAGCAGGCGAGGAGGGGCAGGGGGAGCCGGAGGCACATAATGGACCTCTGCGAAAGGTAGGGCTTAGGGGCTTCCTTCTCCACCCTTCTGGGCGATGACCAGCACCGCGCGGCCCACGACCCCTTTTTTCACCCCCTGCACTCGGTTTTGCCCTTTACCCCTTGATTATCTGGCGGGCCCATTTATGATAAAATGGAGTTGTCAGCGGCAGCATTGACTCATTTTTCCTGTGTTTGCACTGAGCACCTTCAGCCTGGAGGTCCCCACCACTGCGGGGACGGACATCGTGGACCTCACCGATTCTGTCAGGGAGGCGGTCCAGCAGACCGGCATCGCTGACGGCCTCCTCACCCTGTTCATTGCCGGCTCCACCGCGGCTTTGACGACCATTGAGTATGAGCCGGGGGTGGTGAATGATCTGCGCCACGCCATCGAGCGCCTCTTTCCCCGGGAACTGGCCTACGAACATGACCGGCGCTGGGGGGACGGCAACGGCTATGCCCACGTGCGGGCCGCGTTTTTGAAGCCCTCCCTCACCATCCCGCTTCAGCAGGGCCGCCTGCAGTTGGGCACCTGGCAGCAGATTGTCCTGTGCGATTTTGACAATCGCCCCCGCCGCCGGCAGATCCAGGGCCAGGTGCTGGGGCTCAGGCCCTCCTCTTCCCCGTGAAACCTCCTGCCCTCTCCTCCGGCCACCTGGTCAGCGAGCAGCTCTCCTTCGAAGATAACGCCGTGGCCCAGGCCCTCTTCGGAGAGCACGGCGGGCATCTGCGCCTCATCGGCCGCCTGTTGGGCGTACGGCTCTCTTCCCGGGGGAGTCAGGTCACCATGGAGGGCCCGGTGGCGGCGGTGGAAGTGGCCCGGCGGGCGCTCACGGAGCTTCAGGAGGTCATTGCCGCCGGTTATGATCTCAAACCCCAGGATGTGCAGCACGCCGTGAAGATTTTGCAGGACAAAGCCAACGCCTCCCTGAAGGACATCTTTCTCGACACGGTCATTCTCTCGGCCACCAAGCGGCGCATTGCGCCCAAAAGCCTCACCCAGAAACGCTACATCGAGGCCATCCGCAGCCATGACATCGTCTTCGGGGTGGGCCCGGCGGGCACCGGCAAGACCTATCTCGCCATGGCCATGGCAGTGGCGGCGCTTCTCAACCACGAATGCATCCGCATCGTCCTGGCCCGGCCGGCGGTGGAGGCCGGGGAAAAGCTGGGCTTTCTCCCGGGCGACCTCTATGAGAAGGTCAACCCCTACTTGAGGCCGCTGTATGACGCCCTGCACGACATGATGGACTTCGACAAGGCCACCCGCCTGGTGCAGCGGGGGGTGATCGAAGTGGCCCCCCTGGCCTTCATGCGGGGCCGGACCCTGAACGATTCCTTCGTCATCCTGGACGAAGCCCAGAACACCACCTCCGAGCAGATGCTCATGTTCCTCACCCGGCTGGGCTTCGGCTCCAAGGCGGTGATCACCGGCGACGTCACCCAGGTGGACCTGCCTCACGGGGTGCTCTCCGGGCTGGTGGAGGCCAAGGAGCTGCTGGACGGCATCGAGGGCATTGCCTTCGTCTATTTCACCGAGCGGGATGTGGTGCGCCATCCCCTGGTGCAGGACATCATCCGGGCCTATGACAGCCGGCGCCAGCGCCCTGGCGAGGCCAAAGGGGAGGAGCGCCGTGGCTGAGCGTGAACCCGCCTCACCTCCCAGCCGCCCCGCCAAAGGCCGGGTGAATCTGCCCGCCTGGCTGTCCCGGCTAATGCCGCCACGCTTTCGGTCCGTGATGGCCTGGGACCGCTGGCGCAAGCTCTTTCTGCTGGCGGGCCTCAGCCTCGTGTTGGCCCTGCTTTTGGCCCCGCCGCCTCAGCGGCCGCTGCACCACTATCAGGTGGGCCAGATCGCTCGGGAAGACCTGAAAGCCCCCCAGGATCTCCTGGTGGAGGATGCCGACACCACCGCCAAACGTCAGCAGGAGGCGGTGGCCCAGGTGCCGCCGGTCCTGGACCTGGACGAGGAGGCGGCGGAGCACATCAATGAGCGCCTCCACCGGGCCATGGCCTTCATGCGGGAGCAATTGCAGCGGCTGGGAGCCAACGGCAAGGCCTCAGGGGGCGCCTACCAGGAGCTCCTGGAGAACCTCAAGCCGGAGTTTGACCGGCTTTTGGGGGTGAGCCTGCCCGGACCCACCTTTCTCCTTTTGGCCCGGGGGGATTTCTCCCCCTCCCTGGAGGCCCTGGCCAAGCGCCTGGTGCAGGAGTTCTGCCGCCAGGGGGTCATCGGCTCCCGGACCCTGCCCACGCCGGAGCCCAAAGAGATCACCCTGCGCCGCCTGCCCTCCCGGAAGGAGCAGGTCTTAAGCCCCCCTTTCCCCTTTGTGGAGGTGGACAATCTGCGCCAGCCGGTGGCCAAGGTCTGCCGGGATATCGGGGGCAACATCCCGCCGGCGGACCGCTGGCTGGTGTGCGACCTGGTGCAGTTCCTCCTGACCCCCAACGTCACCCTGAACCTGGCGGAGACCCAGGAGCGCCGCCAGGCTGCCATGCGCCAGGTGAAGCCGGTCTTCTTCCCGGTGAAGAAGGGGGAACTTCTGGTGCGCGCCGGGGAACGCCTCACTCCCACCCATCTGGCGAAGATTCAGGCCTTGAGCCGGGTCTCTTCCCCCCGTCGCCAGGTGGTGATCTTTTTGGGGGTCTTTTTGAGCTTCATGCTCCTCATGGGCATCTCCTACCACCTGGCCCGCCTGTCTCTCAAGCGCTTCTCCACCCAGTTTAAAGACCTCCTCTTTTTGGCGGTGCTGCTGGCGGCCCATACCGGCTTGTGCCGTCTCTTCCTGGGGTTGGGAGAGCTTCTGGCCGCCAGCCGCCCGGAGTTGGGGACCCATCTGGTCTATGGCTGGCCGGTGGCTCTGGCTCCCATCTTGGCGGCCTTGTTCCTGGGGCTGGAGACCGGCCTGGGGGTGGCCTTCCTCTCCGCCACCCTGGCGGCCCTACTCCTGGACAAGCCCTTTCCCATCTTCCTGTATTTCCTCAGCGCCGGCCTGGTGGGCATCTGGGGGGTGCGCTCCTGCCAGCAGCGGGCTGACCTCATCCGGGCAGGGCTGGCCGTGGCTTTGGTGAACCTGGTGATGCTCACCGCCTTCAAGCTCCTGGACTACCCCTTTACCCTGAAGGAGCTCCTCCTCGGGCAGGCCTTAGCCATCGGCGGGGGGGTCTTTACCGGCATCCTGGCCCTGGGCCTCACCCCCCTGGCGGAGATGGGCTTCCGCTACTCCTCCAACATCCGCCTCCTGGAGCTCCTGAACCTGGACCAGCCTTTATTGAAGGAGCTGATGCTGGTGGCGCCGGGGACTTATCACCACTCCCTGGTGGTGGGCCAGATGGTGGAGGCCGCCGCCGCCGCCATCGGCGCCAATCCCCTCCTGGCCAAGGCCGCGGCCTACTACCACGACATCGGCAAGATCAAAAAGCCCCTGTACTTCGTGGAAAATCAGATCGGGGTGGAGAACCGCCACGAGAAGCTGGCCCCCTCCATGAGCAGCCTCATCCTCATCGCCCATGTGAAGGAGGGAGCAGAGCTGGCCCGCAAACACCACCTGGGGGAGCAGATCGCCGACATCATCCGCCAGCACCACGGCACCTGCTTCATCAGTTATTTCTATCAGAAAGCCAAGGCCCTGGCCTCGGACCCCTCCCAGGTGCACATGGAGGACTACCGCTACCCCGGCCCCCGGCCCCAGACCAAGGAGGCGGGCCTGGTGCTCATTGCCGACCAGCTGGAGGCCGCCTCCCGCACCCTCACCGATCCCACCCCGGCCCGGGTCACCGGCATGGTGCAGAAGATCATCAACAACATCTTTGCCGACGGCCAACTGGATGAATGCGAGCTGACATTAAAAGAATTGCATCTCATCGCCAAGCACTGCATCAAGGTCTTAAACGGCATCTGTCACCATCGCATCCAGTATCCCCAGCCGGTGGAAAAGACCCGGGCCAATGACCATCTGGATAAACAACCGCCAGCGAAAGATCAGGCTCGAGCCGCAAACGGTGCGGACAAAAGCCGGGAGGATCTTAAACGCCTTGGGATGGTCTGAGGCGGACCTCTCCCTCACCTTGGTGTCGGATCGGGCCATGGCCGCCTTAAACCGCCGCACCTTCGGCCGCCGGGGCCCCACCAACGTCATCGCCTTCCCCCTGGACGCCCCCGCGGGCCCGGAAGAGCCTCCCGCTCCCTCCGCCTCCGGGCCGCCCCGGGTCTTGGGGGAGGTGGTCATCTCCCTGGAGACCACCGTCCGGCAGGCCCAGGAGGCGGGCTGGCCCTGGGAAGAACTCCTCGACTTTTATCTCATTCACGGTATATTACACTTGCTGGGCTACGACCATGAGACCCCGGCCGAGGAAGCGGCCATGGAGGCCAAAGCCTGGGAGCTCATGGAGGTGCTGCGACAGCCGGCAGAGGAGGCAGGCGACTGAAATTGTCGGCCGCCGGACCGCGTGGGGATCGGTCCCTGGCGCCGGCTTTTCTGCCTCATTTTTCAGGGACAGGAGGCGCAACCCTTGGCGAAACTGGAAGTGAATGTGGATCATGTGGCCACCCTCCGGCAGGCCCGCCTGGGGCGGGAGCCCGATCCGGTGACCGCCGCCGCCTTGGCGGAGCTGGCCGGGGCCCACGGCATCATCGTGCACTTGCGGGAGGACCGCCGGCACATTCAGGACCGGGACCTGAGGCTTCTGCGGGAGACCGTCAAGACCCGCCTCAACCTGGAGATGGCGGCCACCGAGGAGATGCTCCGCATCGCTTCCGAGGTCAAACCCGATCTGGTGACCCTGGTGCCGGAAAAGCGCCAGGAGCTCACCACCGAAGGGGGCCTGGACGTGGTGAGCCAAAAGGACGTCCTCCGGGATTATATTCAGCGCCTCAAGGCCGCCGGGCTCACCGTCAGCCTCTTTGTGGATGCGGATTATGCCCAACTGAACGCCGCCAAGGAGGTGGGAGCTGCCTGGGTGGAGCTGCACACCGGCACCTATGCCGAAGCCGAAAGCGAAGCCGAGGCCCAGAGGCTTTTTGACCAGCTCCTGGACGCCGCCCGCCATGCCCGCAGCCTGGGGCTCCGGGTCAAATGCGGCCACGGCCTCAATTATGTCAATATCCTGCCCTTTCGGGGGCGCCCGGAGTTTGAGGAGTTTTCCATCGGCCACAGCATCATCAGCCGGGCGGTGCTGGTGGGGATGGAGCGGGCGGTCCGGGAGATGCTGGCCCTCATCACCACCTGAGGCGCCTCGATCCCGGCCGCAGGACCCGGATCGGTCCGGGACACCGTGTCGTCGTTTACGCAACCATGTCGCCCTGGCTTGGCCGGGGGAGAAAAAGGAGAGATTATGAGCACCACAGGGGAAATTCCCACCGGCCGGGAAATGGCGGAAACGGAATTATTGAAAACCTTGTCCTTGGGGGTGGTGGGCGATTTGGGCCGGCTCCTCAAGGAGCAGGGGCTAGGCCGGCGGCCGGTGAAGATCCTGGAAGCCCTCATCTTCGCCATGTTTTTCGTCACCGAGGCCTATCTCACCTCCCGCCATGGGGATCTGGAGGCGGCCACCCCGCCCTTGAACCGCTTCCATGACGCCATGATTGAATACATCTTCCGGGAGATCATCTACAAACACTCCCAGGCGGCGGACCAGGAGGAGCTGAAGGCCCGCTTCCACCAGGTGCAGGACACCCTCAACGACCGTTATCAGGAGTATCGCCAAGGCTTCGTGGAGGACTTCCAGCGCCAGGACAAGAGTTTCGCCAGCACCCTCACCGCCTTTCTGGGGCATCTCTTCCAGACCCCCCTGGAGGACGCCTCCCAGACTGAAGCTCTCATGGCCCCCATGTCGGAGAAGCTGGCCTATTTCTGGCGGGGCTGCCTCATGTCCCTGGCCCAGCAGCCGGCGTAGTCACCCTCTACGGCGGGGAAAGGAGCGCCCCGCCCCCGTGGCCAAAAACATGCCGCAGTTGGTGGACCTGCACACCCACAGCACCGCCTCGGACGGCTCCCTCCCGCCCCGGGAGGTGGTGCGCCTGGCCAAGGCCCGGGGCCTTACGGCCATCGCCCTCACCGACCACGACACCATCGAGGGGTTGGCGGAGGCGGTGGCCGCCGGCCAGGAACTGGGGCTGGAGGTCATCCCCGGGGTGGAGATCAGCGCCCGGCACCCCCGCGGCTCCATGCACATCCTGGGCTACTTCCTCGATTGGCAAAGCCCTTTGCTGGCCCAAAGGCTGGCCGTCCTGCAGCAGGCCCGGGCGGACCGCAACCCTCAGATCATCGCCAAACTCAATGCCCTGGGGATCCCTTTGACCCTGGCCCAGGTGGAGGCGGTGAGCGGCGGCGGCCAGGTGGGGCGGCCCCACATCGCCCGGGCCCTGTGGGAGGCGGGCTATGTGGGCAGCATCCAGGAGGCCTTTGACATCTACCTGGGGAACGACGGCAAGGCCTATGTGAGCAAGTTCCGCTTCCCGCCGGCGGAGGCCATCGCCATGATACGGGAGGCGGGCGGGGTGGCGGTGCTGGCCCATCCCTTTACCCTCAACCCCGCCGATGTCGCCGAGTTGCGGGCCCTCCTTGCGGAGCTGACGGCCCTGGGTTTGGCGGGGGTGGAGTGCTACTACCCGGAGCACACCCCGGAGCAGGAGGCCTTGTACCTGGCCCTGGCCCGGGAGTTCAACCTGGCGGTGAGCGGCGGCTCGGATTTCCACGGCGACAACAAGCCGGAGGTGGAGCTGGGCCGGGTGAGCATTCAGGCCAAGCTCACCTATGACCTGGTGGCCGGACTGAAAGCCAGACGCATCGCCCAGCTCAGCTCCCCGGCCTGACCCGCCCCCGGAGATCTGTCCTACTTTCCGGCGGGTTTCTGGAACTTTTTCCTCAAGCCTCTTTACTTCGGCAAAACAAACCTTAAATTTATTGAAAATGATATATACTATTTTAATAGAGATTATTAGGAGAAGTGGGGATTCCTGCCCTGGGCATGCTTCTGCCAGGTTTCTGGGTGGTCAGGGGGTCTGACGATGAAAGGGTGGACTCCCGTCTGCCTGCTAAAGCAATTTACCGGCGATAAAATGGCGGGCTTTTTTACCCCTCTGGAAGGATAACCATGGCTGAGAGCCTTGCCTTCGCCTTGGCGGAAAATCTGGCCGCCGCCGGCCTGGCGGTGGATACCTGTTACCAGTGCCGCAAGTGCAGCAATGGCTGCCCCTTGGTCTTTGCCATGGACCTGCCGCCGGATCGGGTCATCCGGCTGGCCCTCCTGGGGGGGGAGGCGGAGCTTTTAGCCTGCCGCACCATCTGGGTGTGCTCCTCTTGCGAGACCTGCACCACCCGTTGCCCCAACGGCATTGACATCGCCGGGGTGATGGACTGGCTGAAAGAGCAGGCGGTGGCCAAAGGTGCGGCCGTGCCGGAGCCCGAGGTGCGGGATTTTCACCGGGCCTTCCTGGGGGCCGTGAAGCTCATGGGCGGGCGCCTCTCCGAGCCCGTGGTCATGGCCTTGTACACGCTGAAGGGCGGCCGCTGGCTCACGAAGCTCCGCCGCAGCGCCGCCGCCGGGGAATTGGCCACGGCGCTGGGGCTCCTGAAGCGCCGGCGCCTGCCGCTTACTCCGCCGCCTCGCCTGGGCGGTGCCGGAGAAGTGGCCCGCATTTTGCGGCGCTGGTGAGGAAAGGCCGGGCACCGTTTCCGGAACGGGGCTGGCAGGACACGTTGGCCGGGGCCCGACCCCGGCCCGGATATAAAAACGCCATGAAACTTTCGTATTATCCCGGCTGCTCCCTGGAGGGGACCGCCGCCGACTATGCCGCCAGTATCGCCGGAGTGGCGGAACTGCTAGGGCTCACCCTGGCGGAGCTGCCGGACTGGAACTGCTGCGGCGCCAGCGCCGCCCACAGCCTGGATGAGGCAGCCGCCCGGGCCCTGCCGGTGCGCAATCTCCGGCTGGCCCAGACGGTGGGCCTGGATGTGGTGGCGCCCTGCGCCCTGTGTTTCAACCGCCTCAAGGCCGGCGCCAAGGCCCTGGCGGCGGAAGGGGAACGCCCGACTTTCCGGGTCTGGGACCTCTTGGACCTCCTCACCCAGCCTTATTTTTTGCAGCGGATGGCTGACCTCCGGGCGCGGCCCCTCACCGGCCTGCAAGCGGTGTGCTACTACGGCTGCCTGGTGAACCGGCCCCCCCACATCACCGATGCTGCCAATCCTGAAAATCCGGGCAATATGGAGAAGCTTCTCCAGGTGTTGGGGGCCACGCCTCTGGAGTGGTCCTTTAAGACCGACTGCTGCGGCGCCGGCCTGGCGGTGGCTCGGCCGGACCTCATTGACCGGCTGGTCCAGCGCCTCTATGACCGGGCGCTTCGGGCCGGGGCCGAGTGCCTGGTGGTCTCCTGCCAAATGTGCCAGGCCAATCTGGACCTGCCCCAGGCCCGGATCTCCCGGCAGGCCGGGAAGAAATATGAGCTGCCGGTGCTCTACTTCACCGAGCTCATCGCCCTGGCCCTGGGCCATCCCGAGGTGCCCCGGTGGCTGGCCCGCCACCTGGTGGATCCCCGGCCGCTGCTCACGGCCAAGGGCTTGTTATGACGTGCCAGCCTTGCACTTAAGGGTTGGGGTGAGAAGAGTCTTTATTTCCGGGCTCTGCAGCGCATGACGCAGGTCCGGTAATGACATGCCAATGGAAAACCTTTTACTAGAAAAAACGTCCACACCCCAAACCGAGGCGTCCCCCGTGGGCGCCGTTTTGGTGGTGGGCGGCGGCATCGCCGGCCTGCAGGCGGCCCTGGACTTGGCCGACAGCGGCTTTTTCGTCTATCTGGCGGACAAGGAGCCGGCCCTGGGCGGGGTCATGTCCCAACTGGACAAGACCTTCCCCACCAACGACTGTTCCACCTGCATCCTCTCCCCCAAGCTGGCGGAGGCGGGCAGGCATCTGAACATCGAGATCATCGCCCCGGCCCGGGTGGTGGAGATTGCCGGCCAGGCCGGGAATTTTGCCGTGCGCCTTGTCGAGCCGGCCCGCGGCGTCAGCCTGGAGAAATGCATCGCCTGCGGCATCTGCGCCGAGAAATGCCCCAAGCGGGTGCCCGACCCCTTCAACGAAGGCCTGGGCCACCGCAAGGCCGCTTATCTCCGTTATCCTCAGGCCGTGCCCCTGAAGTATTGCATCGACAAGGACCACTGCCTCTACTTCCTGAGGGGGGTGTGCCGGGCCTGCGAGCGTTTTTGTCCCACGAAGGCCATTGACCTCACCGAACCGGACCGGGAACGGCGCCTGCAGGTGGGCGCCATCATCCTGGCCCCGGGGTTTCGGCCGGTGGACGCCCGCCTCAAGCCGGAGCTGGGCTGGGGGCGGTATCCCAATGTGCTCACCGCCCTCCAGTTCGAGCGCCTCCTGTCCGCCACCGGCCCCACCGCCGGGGAACTTAGGCGCCCCAGCGACGGCCGCCACCCCCGCAGGGTGGCCTGGCTGCACTGCGTGGGCTCCCGGGATGAGACTATCGGCCGGGGCTTCTGCTCCGCCGCCTGCTGCATGTTCGCGGTGAAGCAGGCCATCATCGCCAAGGAGCACGACCGGGAGCTTCAGCCCACCCTGTTCTATATTGACCTGAGGGCGCAGGGGAAGGGCTTCGACAACTACTGCGCCTGGGCCGAGCAGGTGGGGGTGCGCTTCGTGCGCTCCCACATCTCCCGCATCACCGAAGAACCCCGCACCCACGACCTGGAGATCACCTTTTTGGATGAATCGGGCGAGCTTAAGGAGGAGGTCTTCGATCTGGCGGTCCTGGCCACCGGCTTTGACATCCCCGCCGAGGTGAGGCAGTTGGCGGAGACCGCCGGCATTGCCGTCAACCGCTGGGGCTTTTGCCCGGGTGAGGGGCTGGAGGCGGTGGTCACGAACCGGCCGGGGATTTTCGTCTGCGGGGTCTTTCAGGGGCCAAAGGACATCCCGGAGACCGTGAGCCAGGCCTCCGCCGCTGCGGCCCAGGCGGCCATGCTCCTGGCGCCGGCCCGGGGCACTCTCACCCGGCAGCCGCAGTATCCCACGGAGCGGCAGGTCGTGGGGGAGCCCCCCCGCATCGGGGTCTTTGTCTGCCACTGCGGCATCAACATCGCCGGGGTGGTGGACGTGGCCCGAGTAGCGGAGTATGCCCGAAGCCTCCCCGGCGTGGTCTATGCCGAGGACAGCCTGTTCATGTGCTCCAATGAGACCCTGAGCCACATCCAGGAAGTCATCCGGCAGGAGAACCTCAACCGGGTGGTGGTGGCTGCCTGCAGCCCCCGCACCCATGAGCCCCTGTTTCAGGAGGCCTTGCGGGGCGCCGGGCTGAACAAGTATCTCTTTTACCTGGCCAATATCCGCAACCAGGACTCCTGGGTGCACTTCCGGGAGCCGGAGGCGGCCACAGAAAAGGCCATGGCCCTGGTGCGCATGGCCGTGGCCCGGGTGGCAAGGCAGGCGCCGCTCACTGAAACCCCGGCTGCCGTCACCCGGGAGGCCCTGGTGGTAGGAGGCGGCCTGGCGGGGCTCACCGCCGCCCTCACCCTGGCGGAGGCCGGCCTGCCGGTGACCCTGGTGGAGCAGGAAGAGCGTCTCGGCGGGCTTATTCCCCGCTTGCGCACCACCCTGGAAGGCTGTGATCTGGTGGGCCACGTCAAGGACCTCGCCCAGAAGGTGCACAAGCATCCCCGCATCCGGGTCCTGCTGCCAGCCCGGCTGGCCCGGCTGGCCGGCCAGGCCGGGAACTTCACGGCACAGATAGAGACGCCTGCAAGCCTCGAGGAAGTGCGCTTCGGGGCCGCCGTCATCGCCACCGGCGGGGCCCCCTATGAGCCCACGGAATATCTGCACGGCCGTCACCCCCGGGTGGTGACCCAGCTCCGTCTGGGGGAGATGCTGGCGGAGCAGCCCGAGGCCCTGGGAGAGGCCCCCACGGTGGTGATGATCCAGTGCGTGGGCTCCCGGGAGCCGGCCCACCCCTACTGCAGCCGCATCTGCTGCAGCGAGGCGGTGAAAAACGCCCTGGCCCTAAGAAAACTCAGGCCTCGGGCCCGGGTAATCATCCTCTACCGGGATATGCGCACCTTCGGCTTTCGGGAACTGTATTACCGTCAGGCCCGGGAGGCCGGAGTGCGCTTTGTGCGCTTTGTGCCGGAGAAGCCGCCCCAGGTGAGCCCGGCAGGCGAGGGCCTGGCGGTGGCGGTGTGGGATGCCCAACTCCGGGACACTTTGACCCTGCCGGCGGACTGGCTGGTGCTCTCCGCCGCCCTGCGGCCCCATCCCGGCACCCGGGAGGTGGCCCAGCTCTGCAAGCTCCCGTACGACGCCGACGGCTTCCTTCTGGAGGCGCATCAGAAGCTCCGGCCCCTCGAGTTCGCCACCGCCGGCTACTTTCTCTGCGGCCTGGCCCACGGACCCAAGTTCGCCGAGGAGATCATCACCCAGGCCCGGGGCGCGGCCTCCCGGGCGCTGACGCTTCTGGCCCAGGAATGCCGGTGGGTGGGCGGCCCGGTGGCCCAGGTCATCACCGCCCGCTGCGCCGAATGCCTCACCTGTGTCCGGGTCTGCCCCTTCCAGGTGCCGGTCATCGACCCCCACAGCCACAAGGCCTACATCGATCCGGCCCGCTGCCAGGGCTGCGGCATCTGCCCGGCGGAATGCCCCTATAAGGCCATCACCTTCCACCACGCCGCAGACGACCAGCTCCTGGCGGAGATCGCCGCGGCGATGGACTGAGGGCCGCTGCCGCCGGCCCGTTTCCTCAGGCGTTTTCCCCCTTATCTAGGGCTTGCCATGCCGGGTGCCCATCTTTACAATGCCGGCAAGGAGGCCGCGGCCATGGTTGAGATCCGCCGCTTTCTCAAGGAAGGGGAAGACACCGGCGCCCTGGAGCGCGTCCTGGCCTGTCTGGAGTTCTCCAAGGCCCTCATGGGCGTCTGTGACATGGAGACGCTCCTGACCCAGGTCCTGAAGCGCATCTCCCAGCTCATTCCGGCCCGCAACTGGTCCCTGCTGCTCCTGGACCAGAAGACCATGGAACTCTACTTCGCGGTGACCGTGGGGGTGGACCCGGAGCCCCTGAAGCACATCCGCTTGAAGCTGGGGGAGGGCATTGCTGGCACCGTGGCTTTGAGCGGCCGGCCCATCTTCATCCCCGACGCCCCCAAGGATCCTCGCTTCTGCGCCCGGGTGGACGAGGTCACCGGCTTTGTCACCCGCTCCATCATTGCTCTCCCCCTGGTGGTGCGTAACCAGGTCATCGGCGTGTTCGAGGTGGTGAACGTGGAGGATGAGGAGGTGTTCACCGCCCGTTACCTGCCGCTCTTGAATATCCTGGCGGATTATGTGGCCATCGCGGTGGACAACGTCTATAACCTCCAGAAACTCCAGGCCCGCACCTTCATCGACGAAGTCACCGGCTTTTACAACACCCGCTATCTGGCCGCCAAGCTGGACCGTTACCTGGAGGACCTGGTGGCCAAGGGCCGGGAGCTCTCTTTAGTGTTCCTGGATCTGGACAATTTCAAGGGCATTGTTGACAACCACGGGCATCTGGCGGGGAGCAAGGTGCTCACCGAAGTGGCCCGGGTGCTGGCCTCCGGTCTGGGGCCGGAGGACAGCCTCATCCGCTATGGCGGCGATGAATTCATCATTCTCCTGCCGGGCGTCAGCCAAAAGGCGGCCCTGGAGCTGGTGCGCCGCCTGCGCCAGACCCTCAACCAGGCCCGTTTTTTGCAGGAGGAAGGCATCAATCTGACGCTGACGGCCAGCTACGGCATCGCCACCCTGCCCCAGGACGCCCAGGACAAGGAGACCCTGCTGCGCATCGCCGATCGGGCCATGTTCCGGGGCAAAAACCGGGGCAAGGACTGCATCATGGTGGGGGAGGCCCTGAGCCCGGTCACCTGATGGGAGAAAGAGGCCTTTGCGGGAGGGGGAAAGCGAGGCGCCTCGGGTCACGGCCGACCTGCGTCCTCTTCCGGAGGTAGGACATGCGCAAACTTTTGGCAGTTCTGGGAGTAGCGGTGCTCCTGTGGGGATGCCAGCGGGGCCCCACGGCCGAGGAGGAGGCCCGCGCCTGGCTGGAAAAGGGCCTCCAGCAGTTCCAGAATCGGCAATATTCGCAAGCCATTGACAGCCTTTCCCGGGCGACGGCCTCTCCGCCCCAGGCCGCGGCCGCCTACACCCTCCTGGGTCTGGCCTATCGCTTCCACTACTATGAGCTCCGGGACCAGGACCTGCGGGCCAAGGAGGTGGAGGCCTACCGCCGGGCCTTGGCCGCCGATCCGGAATACTGGCTGGCCCACTATCATCTGGGCACCACCCTCTATTACGACGGGGAACAGGCGGCGGCACGAGAACATTTCCGCCGGGTGGTGGCGCTCCAGCCGCAGCATCCCGATCGGGCCCAGCTGGAGGAGATGATCGCCGCCGGGGAGACGCCGTGAGTCGCACCCGGTGGGCAGGGATTGCCGTGGCGCTGTTTCTCCTGTGGACTGCGCCCGGCTGGTCCGGGGATCTCACCGGGGAGGAACTGGCCCGGAGGCTGGGCTGCCGGGCCTGCCACACCTGGCAGGGGGCGGGAGGGACGCAAGCCCCCGCCTTGGACGGGGTGGGGCAACGGCTGAGCCGCCCTGAGCTGGAGCGCCGGCTCACCAGCACCCCCAGCCGGCGTATGCCCAGTTTTGCCTTCCTGCGCCCCCAGGACTGGCAGGCCCTGCTGACCTTCCTGGAGGGCCTGTGAAGCGAGAGCAATAAGGCCTGCCTCACATTTTTCCGAGGGCGGCTCCGCCCTGTTCTTTGCCCTTAGCGGCCCTTGCCTGCCGGCCTCGGCGTCCTCTTCGGCCGAAGCCGTGATTATCCCCCGCCCCGACCGTTCTTGTCTTTCCCCCTCAAGATAACTATGTTAATAAACAAGACATTGCGGTCCTCCCGGCCGCTGACAGCCTTCCAGGAGCCAAGACAGGCGGCGGCCCAGGAGGGAGACACACCCCTGACTTTCCGGTGCTCAGGCAACCTCTCACCGGAGGGAGTCCGGTTTTGGATTTCCAGATCATCCTCATCATCTCCATTATCTTCCAGGTGACCGCCGCGGCCCTGGCCCTCCGCCTGAGCCACTTTACCGGCTGGCGTCCGGCGTGGCTGCTCCTGGCCACCGCCGTGAGCCTGATGGCCGTCCGCCGCCTCCTGACCCTGATCCACTGGTGGGAGGTCGGGGTCCCCGAAGGCCTCAACCAGACGGCGGAACTGGTGGGGATGATCGTCTCCGCCCTCCTGGCCGGCGGCCTGGCCGGCATCCAGCCCATCTTCCGGGCCCTGAAGGAATCCGAGGAATCCCTGCGGCTCAATGAATCCCGCCTGGAGGCCCTGTGGCGCCTGACCCGCATGACCCAGGCCACCCTTCAGGAGATTGCCGACTACACCCTGGAAGCGGGGGTGAGCCTTACCCGCAGCCGCCTGGGTTTTTTAGGTTTCCTCAGCGACGATGAATCCGAGATGACGGTGCAGGCCTGGTCCCGGGAGGTCATGGAGGCCTGCCGGGTGCACAACGCCCCCCAGGTCTATCCCCTGGCCGAGGCCGGTCTGTGGGGGGAGGCGGTGCGCCGGCGCCAATCTTTGATCATCAACAACTATGAGACCTACCGGAATGGCAAAAAAGGCCTGCCGCCCGGCCATGCCGACATCCGGCGTCTTCTGGTCATTCCGGTGCAGGACGACCACCGGGTGGTGGCCCTGGTGGCCGTGGCCAACAAGGGCCAGCCCTACGATGAGGCGGATGAGCGCCAGCTCACCCTCCTCCTCAGCGGCATGTGGACCCTCCTCAAGCGGCAGCGCCGGGAAGCGGCTTTGAGCGCCGAGATCGAGCGCATGCATGAGTTTCAGGAAAAGCTCATCATGACTTCCTCCGACGGCATCATCGCCAACGACCGGGACGGCAACATCATCATCTTCAACGCCGGCGCGGAAAAGATCATGGGGTATTCCCGGGAGGAGGTGGTGGGCAAGGTCAATGTGCGGGACATCTACCCGCCGGGGGAAGCCAAACGGGTGAAAAAGGCCATCTACAGCCCGGAATACGGCGGCCCGGGCCGCTTGGTGGCTTATGAAACCGTGGTTCTGAGCAAGACCGGGGAACTCATCCCCATCGAGCTCTCCGCCAGCCTCATCTTCGAGGATGACAAAGAAGTGGGCACCGTGGGGTTCTTCCGGGACTTGCGGGAGCGCCGGGCTTTGCAGCAGAAGGTCCTGCAGGCGGAACGGCTGGCGGTCCTGGGACGTATGTCCGCCCACATCAGCCATGAGATCAAGACCCCCCTCATGCTCATCGGCGGCTTTGCCCGCCAGGTGCGGGACCATCTGGGGGAGGACCCGGAAAAGAACCGTCAGAAACTGGACCTCATCGTGGCGGAGATCAAACGCCTGGAGGACTTCCTGGTGGAGGTGGGGGGCTACACCAAATTCTCCGAGCCCCACAAAGTCCCGGCCGACCTCAACGCCCTCATCCGGGAGACCGCTCATCTGCTGGAACCCAGCCTGCAGGAGCATCACATCCGGCTGGAGATGGACCTGGACCCCAACCTGGGGGAGGTGCTCTTCGACCCCAGTCATCTCCGGCAGGTCCTTCTCAATCTGCTGAAAAACGGGCTGGAAGCCATGGAGGACGGCGGTCGCCTCACCGTGACCAGCCGGGCCCTGGACGGCCGGGTGACGGTGGAAGTGGCGGACACCGGCCGGGGCATCCCCCCGGAGGACATGGAGAAGCTCTTCCAGCCCTTCTTCACCACCAAACCCAAGGGCAGCGGCCTGGGGCTGGCCATCTGCCAGCGCATCATGCAGGCCCATCAAGGCGACATCACCCTCACCAGCACCCCGGGCGTGGGCACCCGGGTGCGCCTCACCCTGCCCCGGGGCCAGCAGAGCTAAGAGCATCGGCCGGAAACAGCCATACCGCCTCTCAGCCGTTTTGAGTTCTGTTCCCCAAACAGGCCGCCCCGCCCAATCTCCGGGCAAGATTCCTCCCCATTTTCACGCCGACCCGCTGGCCTTGGGCCCTCCCCCCGTGACCGGCCCCTTGATGTGGTTCTGGTTTCCCCGCGGAATTTCACCCGCCGGCCCCACTCCTCCCGGGTTAGGCCCCCAAGGGGAGGTTTTCAGGTCCCGGCCGAGGTCAGGCCGGAGGTCTTCCCCCAGCCTTTCTCTCCTTGCAGTTTCCTAACAATTTGCCATAATGGGTGATGGTCACGGAGCCGCCCGCCCCACGGCCGTGGGGGCGGTCAATCCATGTGCTTCCCTGCATGCATGCGAGTCCTCCTTCTCTGCCTGGCCTTGCTGTGCCTGGCCACGGCCTGCGGCTCCCGGCCGGAGGCCTCGGGCCAGGCCATCTGTGTGGCCGGCTCCACCTCGGTGCAGCCCTTTGCGGAGAAGCTGGCGGAAGTCTACATGGAGACCCACCCCGAGATCCGCATTGACGTGCAAGGGGGCGGTTCCAGCGCCGGCATCTACGCCGCCAGGCAGGGGGCGGCGCACCTGGGGGCCTCCTCCCGGGAGCTGGTGCCGGCGGAGAAGGAGTTGGTGGAGATCCCCATCGCCTGGGACGGTATCGCCGTCATTGTGCACCGGGACAATCCCCTCCGCGGCCTCACCCTCACTCAGATCCGGGAGCTCTATCAGGGCCGTCTGCGCAACTGGCGGGACCTGGGCTGGGTGGATCATGCCGTGCACCTCATCACCCGGGAGGAGGGCTCCGGCACCCGCAATGCCTTTGAGGAGCTGGTGATGGGCAAGGCGGAGATCACTCCCAGTGCCTTGGTCCAGGACAGCAACGGCGCCGTCCGGGAGATTGTGGCCAGCGACCGCCACGCCCTGGGCTATATCTCTGTGGGTCTGGTGGATGAGCGGGTCAAGGCCCTGGAGGTGGACGGGGTCCTGCCCACCCGGGAGAATATCCGCTCCCAGCGCTACAAACTGGTGCGCCGCTTCCTGTTGGTGAGCAAGCTGCCTCCCAGCGGGCCCTGCAAGGAGTTTGTGGATTTCATCCTCAGCGCCAAAGGTCAGAGCCTCTTGGAGGCCGAGGGCCTGGTGGGGTATGAAGAATGAGGAGCGGCAAAGGCATCGAACGCCTGCTCCTGGTTCTGGCCCTGTCGTCCGTGGGCTCCCTGGCCCTCATCACTTTCTTCATTTTTTGGGAAGGCCTGCCCCTCATCCTCAGCACCGGGGTGGGGGATTTTCTCTTCTCCACCCATTGGGCCCCCACCAAAGGTCGCTTCGGCATCGGCGCCATGATTGTTTCCTCGGTGTTGGTCACCCTGGGGGCCCTGGTACTGGGCGTGCCCCTGGGACTGGCCTGCGCCATCGTGCTGGCGGAGTTTTCCCCCTTACGCCTCAAGCAGGTCCTGAAACCCACCCTGGAGCTGTTGGCGGGTATTCCTTCAGTGGTCTATGGTTTCCTGGGCGTCCTGTGGCTGGTGCCCCTCATCCGGGATCACCTGGGGGGGCCGGGCCTGTCGCTTTTGGCTGCGGCGCTGATCCTGGGCATCATGATCCTCCCCACCATCATCAGCATCAGCATTGACGCCTTGAGCGCCGTGCCGGATCTTTACCGGGACGGCTCCCTGGCCCTGGGGGCCACCCGCTGGCAGACGGTGCATAGGGTGGTGCTCCCCGCGGCCCGAAGCGGCATCATCACCGCCATCATCCTGGGCATGGGGCGGGCCGTGGGGGAGACCATGGCGGTCATCATGGTGGCGGGCAACGCCCTGAGCCTGCCCTCCTCTCTCCTGGACCCGGTGCGCACCCTCACCAGCAACATCGCCCTGGAGCTGGGCTACGCCAGCGGCCGCCATCGGGAGGCCCTCTTTGCCACCGGGGTGGTGCTCTTTGTCATCATCATGATCCTCAACCTTACGGCCGCGGCCGTCACCCGGCGGAGGTAAGCGTGCGCCTCGATCCCCGGGTGAGCCAGGCGCTGATCCTCTCGCTTTTGTGGGCTCTCACCGGCTTCACCCTGCTCATCCTCATCGTCATCATCGTCAACATCTCGGTGGAGGGACTGCCCCGGGTGAGCCTGAGCTTCCTCACCCAACCCCCCCATGACATGGGCCGCTCGGGGGGTATCTTCTCCACCGTGGTGGCCACCGCCTACATCACCTCCCTGGCCATTGCGGTGGCCACGCCTCTGGGGGTAGGAACCGCCATCTACCTCACCGAATACACCCGGGAATCCTGGCTCACCCGCCTCATCCGCTTCGGGGCCGAATGCCTGGCGGGGGTGCCTTCCATCATCCTGGGGCTCTTTGGCTTTGTCCTTTTCGTCTTAAAGCTGGGCTTCGGCTGGTCGGTGCTTTCCGGCGGTTTGACCTTGGCCATCATGGTGCTCCCCATCATCATCCGCACCAGCGAGGAGGCCATCAAGGCGGTGCCGGAGGATTACCGGGTGGTGTGCTACTCTCTGGGGCTGAGCAAGTGGCAGACCATCGCCAAGATTGTGCTCCCCAGTGCGCTTCCCGGCATCACCACCGGGGTGATGCTCTCCGTGGGCCGCTCCCTGGGGGAGACCGCGGTGCTGCTCTTCACCGCCGGCGCCGCCTTGCGTACGCCGGTGAGCCTCTTTGATTCCGGCCGCACCATGGCGGTGCATTTTTACATCCTGGCGAGGGAGGGGATTTCCCTCCCCAACGCCTATGGCACCGCGGCGGTGCTGATGTTCTCCATTCTGGGCATCAACCTGGCGGCCTATACCCTCATGCAGCGGCTGATGCGCCGGTTTTCTTAGGCTGCCTTTTTCCTGGAGGCTGGAAAACATGGAAAGGGGTGGGGGGAGAGGGCCGGGGAGAGGGGGCAGGGGGCCACTGCTCCCTGGCCCCCTCTCCCCATGACTCTTTCCTCTTCACCCCCATGGGTCTCCCCTCCGGGTGCCTCCTGAACTGCTCCGGCACCCGGATCGGGCATTGCACTGAGGCTTTGGATCATCACCTCCACGAGCGAATGTCGAAAGGCTGATTGCCCTGGCCCATGAACCAGAGCCCTGCGGACAAAATCCGGGTGGAGGAGCTGTCCTTCTGGTACGGCGATTTTTTGGCGCTGGACCAGGTCTCCTTGGCCATCCGGGCCCACGAGATCTTCGGCCTCATGGGGCCTGCCAAAAGCGGCAAGTCCACCCTGCTCAAGGTCCTGAACCGCCTGTGCGATCTCATCCCCGAGGCCCGCATCCAGGGCAAGGCCTACCTGGACGACCTGGATATTCTGGCGCCGGACACCGACGTGGTCTCCCTGCGCCGCCGGGTGGGGCTGGTGTTGAGCAAGCCCACACCGCTCCCTCGCTCCATCTATGAGAACCTGGTTTTGGCCCCTCGCCTCGCCGGCCGGCCCCGGGAGGAGCTCCCGGCCTTGGCGGAGGAGGCCCTCAAGGCGGCCCGCCTCTGGGACGAGGTGAAGGACCGCCTGCACGACTCGGCCCTCCGCCTCTCCGGCGGCCAGCAGCAGCGCCTCTGCCTGGCCCGCACCCTGGCCATGCAGCCGGAAGTGATTTTGTTGGACGAGCCCACCAGCGGCCTGGATCCCATCTCCACCGCCAAGATCGAGGAGACCCTGTTTCAGTTGAAATCCCGCTATACCATCATCCTGGTAAGCAACAACACCAAACAGATTGCCCGGGCCACGGACCGCACCGCTTTTCTGCTCATGGGCCGCCTCATTGAGGTGGGGGAGACCTCCCAGGTCTTCACCGTGCCCCGGGATAAGCGCACCGATGACTACATCTCCGGACGCTTCGGCTGAACCGCTGATTGGGCCGCCCGTCATCACCGTCCGGGGGCTCAACCTCTATTACCGGGACTTCCACGCCCTGAAAGAGGTGAGCTGCGACTTCGCCGGCCGGGCCATCACCGCCCTCATCGGCCCCTCAGGCTGCGGCAAATCCACTTTGCTCAGGGTCTTCAACCGCATGAACGACCTCATTGAGGGGGTGAGAATCAACGGCCAGGTGCTCATTGACGGTCAGGACATCTACGCCAAGGGAGTGAACCTCACCCAGTTGCGCAAAAAAGTGGGCATGGTCTTTCAGCGCCCCAACCCCTTTCCCCTCTCCATCTTTGACAACGTGGTGTACGGCCCCAGGCTGCACGGCCGGCCCCGGCGGGCGGAGCTGGAGGAGATCGCCGCCCGCTCCCTGGCCGCGGTGGGCCTCTGGGAGGAGGTGAAAGACCGCCTCCACACCATGGCCCTCAGCCTCACCGAGGAGCAGCAGCAGCGCCTCTGCGTGGCCCGCCTGTTGGCGGTGGAGCCGGAGATCCTGCTCATGGACGAGCCCTGCTCGGCCCTGGATCCGGTGGCCACCCTGAGGCTGGAGGAGCTCATGCGGGAGCTGAAAAGCCGCTACACCATCATCATCGTCACCCACAACATGCAGCAGGCCGCCCGGGTGTCGGACCAGACCGGGTTTATGCTGCTGGGGGAGCTGGTGGAGTTCGGGGACACGGCCCGCATCTTCACCCGGCCCCAAGACAGGCGCACCGAGGACTACATCACCGGCAAGTACGGCTGATCCCTGCCCCTGAGCCGCCTTTGCCGGAATCGCGGTGCCGTCAACATCACCCTCACTTGTTTCCAGACCTGAACAGACACTTGGGAATCCCGCTTCCTTTGGGTATATTTACATCCATGGGAGCCGGAAGCCTGGTTCCCCCTGCCCATGCCCATCACCTCAACGGACAAGGAACCGCAGCATGGCTGAACCCACTCCCCCCGCGGGGGCGGACTTCATCCGGGAGATCGTGGCCGCGGATGTGAAAGCCGGCAAATACGGCGGCCGGGTCATGACCCGCTTTCCCCCGGAGCCCAACGGCTATCTCCACATCGGGCATGCCAAGAGCATCTGCCTCAATTTCGGCATCGCCCAGGAGTTCGGCGGGCTCTGCAACCTGCGCTTCGACGATACCAACCCTACCAAGGAAGAGCAGGAGTATGTGGACGCCATCATGGAGGATGTGCGCTGGCTGGGGTTTGACTGGGGGGACCGGCTGTATTTCGCCTCGGACTACTTCCAGCAGATGTACGACTATGCCGAGATCCTCATCCAAAAAGGCTTGGCGTATGTCTGCTCCTTGAGCGCCGAGGAGATCCGGGAGTATCGGGGCACCCTCACCGAACCCGGCCGGGAGAGCCCCTACCGGAACCGCTCCGTGGCCGAGAACCTGGACCTCTTCCGGCGCATGCGGGCGGGGGAATTCCCCGACGGCGCCCATGTGCTCCGGGCCAAGATTGATATGGCCTCAGGGAACCTCAACCTGCGGGATCCGGTGCTTTACCGCATCCTGCACGCCGAGCACCATCGCACCGGCAACCGCTGGTGCATCTATCCCATGTACGACTACGCCCACCCCCTCTCCGACGCCCTGGAGGGGGTGACCCATTCCATCTGCACCCTGGAGTTTGAGGACCACCGGCCGCTCTATGACTGGGTGTTGGACAATCTGCCGGTGCCCTGCCGGCCCCATCAGTATGAATTCGCCCGCCTCAATCTCAGCTACACGGTGCTCTCCAAGCGCCGCCTCATCAAGCTGGTGGAGGGGGGGTATGTCTCCGGCTGGGACGATCCCCGGATGCCCACCCTGGCGGGCCTGCGGCGCCGGGGGGTGCCCCCGGAGGCCATCCGCAAATTTTGCGAGATGATCGGGGTGGGCAAGCGCAACAACCTGGTGGACATGGCCCTGCTGGAATACTGCATCCGGGAGGTCCTCAACCTTACCGCGCCCCGGGTGATGGCGGTCTTAAGGCCCCTCAAGGTGGTCCTCCTCAACTACCCCGACGGGCAGGTGGAGGAGGTGCAGGCGGTGAACAACCCCGAGGACCCCTCCCAGGGCACCCGGCCGGTGCCCTTCTCCCGGGAGCTCTTCATCGAGCAGGAGGATTTCCTGGAGGAGCCGCCTCCCAAGTTCTACCGTCTGGCCCCGGGCCGGGAAGTGCGCCTGCGTTACGCTTATTTCATCAAATGCGTGGACGTGAAGAAAAACCCCGCGACCGGCGAGATCGAGGAGGTGCACTGCACCTATGACCCCGACACCAAGGGCGGCTATGCTCCGGACGGCCGCAAGGTGAAGGCCACCCTGCACTGGGTCTCTGCGGCCCACGCCCGGCCGGCGGAGGTGCGCCTTTACGACCGCCTCTTCACGGTGCCGGAGCCGGGGGCGGTCAGCGGCAATTTCCTGGATGATCTCAACCCCCGGTCTTTGGTGACCCTGACGGACTGCCGGGTGGAGCCCTCCTTGGCCAACGTGGCGCCGGGCAGCCGCTATCAGTTTGAGCGGCTGGGGTATTTCTGCGCCGATGCCCGGGACTGCCGCCCGGGGCGGCTGGTCTTCAACCGCACCGTCAGTCTCAAGGATGAATGGGAAAAGCTCAAGCAAAAAGGGGCCGTCTGACCCGGCCGTGGAGGGAGACCGGCGATGCTCACCCTGTTTCAGAATGACGACAGCCCCAGTCTGACGGAGGAGAGCCGCTTCGCCTTTGTCTGCGGCCCGGGGATGCCGTGCTTTAATCTGTGCTGTCAGGCCGGGATCATCGTCCTTAACCCCGGGGATGTGCTCAGGCTGAAGCGGTTTCTGCAGGTGAGTTCCACGGAATTTCTGCGGCGCTATACCCTGAGGAACACGGAAGCCGGCTCCGGCCTGCCTCTGGTCTTTCTCAAGCCGCCCCGGGGCCAGGAGACCGGCTGCCCCTTTGTCACCGAGGCGGGGTGCCGGGTGTATGAGGCCCGGCCCGACGCCTGCCGGCTCTTCCCCCTGGCCCAGGGGAGTGTGCTTACCCCCGAAGGCCCCCGGGACCGGCTCTACCTGCGGCAGCCCCCTTACTGCCAGGGGCTGGCCACCGAGCAGGAGTGGACCGTCGCCGACTGGATGGCTTCCCAGGGTTTTGAGGCACATGACCCCCGGCGGCGAGCCTGGGTGTCCCTTCTCCTCACCCGGGCCCTCTCCGGCCCGGCCACCCCGGACCAACAGGACCTCTTTTACCTGGCCGCCTATGACCTGGACAATTTCCGGGCCTTTGTCCTGACCTCCGCCTTCCCCACGGTGTATGGCTTCCCACCGGAGGCGCTGGCGCCGTTGGCGGACAACGATGAGGCCCTGCTTCGCTTCGCCCTGGCCTACATCACCGCCACCCTGGAGGAGGATGAGCCCTCCCTGGTCCGGGAGGCCTTAAGAGAGGCCCTGCTGGCGGAAGAGACCGGCTGAGTGGTGTCCGCCTCCTGGAGAGGGGAAGGGGCTGGCCGACGCTGCGGTGACGGGATAGGTAAGAAACAGGGGAAGGGGGCTTAAGACCTCCTTTAGGGTGCAACCATGGTCATTTCCGGATTTCGCGCCGCTGCCGCGGCGGCGGGCATCAAAAAGCACGGCGGCCTGGACCTGGCCCTCATCGTGGCCGAGCAGCCGGTGGCCGCTGCCGGGGTCTTCACCCGCAACCGGGTCAAGGCCGCGCCGGTGCTTCTGTGCCGGCGCCGCCTGAAGGCCGGCACGGCCCAGGCCATCCTGGTGAACAGCGGCAACGCCAACGCCTGCACCGGTCCTGCGGGACTCAGGGCCGCCCGGGAGACCACCCAGGCGGTGGCCCGGGAGCTCAAGCTCGCGCCGGAGCTCATCCTTCCCGCCTCCACCGGGGTCATCGGCCAGCCCCTGCCGGTGGAGAAGATCGTCCTGGCGGTGCCTTTGCTGGTGGCGCACCTGAGGCCCGACGGCTTCGGCGAGGCGGCCCAGGCCATCATGACCACGGACACCCGCCCCAAAAGCGCCCGCACCTCCCTGAAGCTGGCGGGGCACCGGGTCACCCTGGCGGGCATTGCCAAGGGCGCCGGCATGATCCACCCGGATATGGCCACCTTGCTGGCCTTCCTGTTCACCGACGCCGCAGTGAGCGCCCCGGTGCTCCAGGCCCTTCTCAGGCAGGCGGTGGACCAGACCCTGAACTGCATCAGCATTGACGGGGACACCTCCACCAACGACACCGTCCTCTTCCTGGCCAGCGGCCGGGCCGGCAACCCCACCCTCACCGACCCCGGGGAGCCCGGGGCCGTGGCCTTGGCTGCCGCCCTCACCGAGGTGCTGGCGGACCTGGGCTCTCAGATCGTGGCCGACGGCGAAGGGGTGCGGCACCGCTTCCGCATCCTCATCACCGGCGCCGCCACTCCCGGCCAAGCGAAAAAAGCGGCGGTGACCATCGCCACCTCGCCTTTGGTGAAGACCGCCATGGCCGGCCCGGACGTCAACTGGGGCCGCCTCATGGCCGCCCTGGGCCGCTCCGGGGCCCGCTTCAACCCGGCCCGGGTGGACATCAGCTTCGGGGAGGTCATGGTGGTGCGCCAGGGCGTGGGGCTGGGGGAGCAGGCGGAGGCGGCGGCCCTCCAGGCCATCCTGGCGGGCCCGATCACCATCACCCTGAACCTGAACGCCGGGGAGGCCACGGCCCACGTGGATACCTGCGACCTCACCGAGGACTACGTCCGCATCAACGCCAGTTACCGCAGTTGAGATGGGGGGAAGGGGAGCGGTAGCAATCCTGCCCTCCCCGTGACGGTCCTGGGTTCATAGTTCCAGGTTCAAGGTTCCAGGTTCACTTCCTGCCCTCACCGTGAGGGTTGGTGAGAGATGGGGCGGTGTGAATTTTGCCCCTTCTGCCCTCCATAAAAAAACGCTCTTCCTGGATTCTGACCGTCCCCTCCCCCGCTTATCTTCCTTCAGCTCTGCTCAGGCTCCCTTTCTCTTGGCGGTGCGGCGCAGCCACCATTTGGCCCCCTCCACTATCGGAAAGAGCCCCAGGGCCACCACCAAGGCCACCAGCCAATCCTGCAGGTGCAAAGGCGTCACATGGAAGAGGCGGGCCAGGGGCGGCCAGTGGATGACGGCCAGCATCAGGGTCAGGGAGGCGGCCACCGCCGCCACCAGCCAGCCGTTGCGCCAGAAGCCCACAGTCACAAGCGACAGGTGGTCGGAGCGGCAGTTGAAGGCGTTCACCATCTCCGCCAGGATGAGGGCGGCAAAGACCATGGTCTGGGCGTGCACCAGCACCTGCCGGGGATCGCCCAAACCTCGGGGGTCATGGAGCCAATAATAAGCGAAGAGCGGGATGAGAGTGAGGGCCAGGTAGGCTGAGATCACCAGGATCAAGGCGGTGACGGGGCGGGTAAAAACCCCCTCGTGGGGAGGCCGGGGGGGCCGGCGCATGACATCCGGCGCCTTGGGGTCCACCCCCAGGGCCAGGGCCGGCAGGCCGTCGGTGGTGAGATTCACCCACAGGATCTGCAAGGCCACCAGGGGCAAAGGGAGACCGAAGAGCAACGCCCCGGTGAGCACCAGAATTTCGGCGAAATTGCAGCTTAACAGGTAGATGAGATATTTTTTGATGTTGTCGAAGATGGCCCGGCCTTCCTCCACCGCGGCCACCAGGGTGGCGAAATTGTCATCCGCCAGGATCATGGCGGCGGTCTCCTTGGTGACCTCCGCCCCGGTGAGGCCCATGGCCACGCCGATATCCGCCCGCTTCAGGGCCGGGGCGTCGTTCACCCCATCCCCGGTCATGGCCACCACCTCCCCTTGGGCCTTGAGGAGATCCACCAGCCTCAGCTTGTGCTCCGGAGAGACCCGGGCAAAGACGCGGGTATCCTTGAGGCGGCGGGTAAGCTCGGCATCACTGAGGCGGGAGAGTTCCCGGCCGGTGAGGAGGCCGTCCTGGCCCGGAGTCACCAGCCCCACCTCCCGGGCCACCGCCTGGGCGGTGCCGGGGTGATCCCCGGTGACCATGAGGACCCGGATGCCCGCCCGCCGGCAGCGCCGCACCGCCTGCTTGGCCTCCGGCCGGGGGGGATCGATCATCCCGACCAGCCCCACCCACACCAGGTCCTCTTCCTCGGCGGCCGGGGTGACCTCGGCCGGCTCCGGCAGTTGCCGGTAGGCCAGCCCCAGGACCCTTAAGGCCCGATTCGCCATGTCCGCTGCCTGGCGGGCGATGACCTGGCGGCCCACCGCCGCCAGGGGCTGTTCCCCCTGGCTGGTGAACAGGCGGCGGCAGTGGGGCAGCAGGCTTTCCGGCGCACCCTTGAGATACATCACCCGGCCCCGGGGAGTCTCATGCACGGTGCTCATGCGCCGGCGTTCGGCCGAGAAGGGCATCTCCGCCACCCGGGGGTATTCCTGGCGCAGGCGCGCTTCCGTGAGACCCAGCTTGCGGCCCAAAACCAGCAGCGCCCCTTCGGTGGGGTCCCCCCGCACCCGCCAGGAGCCGTTTTCCTGGCTCAAGGCCGCATCATTGCACAACACGGCGATGCGTGCCGCCAGGTGGAGGACGGGATGAGCGGGAGTGAAATAGGTCAGGTCCCGGGTGCGGAATTCGCCCACCGGCTCATAGCCGCTGCCGGTGACCTCCACCTCCACGTTGTCGATGAACAGGGCCCGGACCGTCATCTCGTTTCGGGTGAGGGTGCCGGTCTTGTCGGTGCAGATCACCGTGGTGCAGCCCATGGTCTCCACCGCCGGCAGCCGCCGCACGATGGCCCGCTGCTTGGCCATGCGGATGGTGCCGATGGCCAGGGCCCCGGTGACCACCGCCGGCAGGGCCTCGGGCACCGCCGCCACCGCCAGGCTGATGCCCCACAGGAGCATATGCCAGAACTCCTGCCCCCGGGCCACTCCCAGTGCCACCGCGGCCACGGCGATACCCACACAGACTGTGGCCAAAACCCGGCCGATGCCGGCCAGGCGCCGTTCCAGGGGCGTCACTTCCTGGGGCACCTCCTCCAGCATCCGGGCGATGCGGCCGAACTCGGTGTGCGCCCCGGTGGCGGTAACCACCGCCTGCCCCCGGCCGGAGACGATCACCGTCCCGGCATGGACCAGGCAATGCCGGTCGGCTACCGGGGTCTCCGCCGGCAGCGGCTCCACCTTTTTGGCCACCGGCAGGGACTCTCCGGTGAGGAGGGATTCGTCGGCTTGCAGGTGCGCCGCGGCCAGCAGCCGGCCGTCGGCCGCCACCCGGTCCCCGGCAGTGAGCAGCAGCAGGTCCCCCGGCACCACTTCCCGGGCCGGGATCACCTGCTCCTGGCCGTCCCTGAGCACCACGGCCGTGGGCGCCGCCAGCCGGGCCAGGGCCGCCGCGGCCCGTTCCGCCCGGTATTCCTGCACAAAACCCAAGACCGCGCAGGCGAGCACAATGGCCAGGATGACGGCGGCATCCAGATGCTCCCCCAGAAAATAGGAGATGACGGTGGCCACCAGGAGGATGAGGATGAGGAGATTGCCGAATTGGCGCAGAAAGAGTCGGAGAAGGGAAACTCCCGGAGCGGGAGCCAGTTCATTGGGGCCGTACTGCTCCAGCCGCCGGGCTGCCTCAGCTTCGCTCAAGCCTTCCGGGCCGCACCCGAGGGCCTGCCGGACTTCCTGGGGGGATAAGGCATGGTAAATTAGGGTTTCCGGCTCTCCGGATTCCCCCAGGATTTGAGATGCCGTGGTCATGCTTCCTTTCCGCGCCCCGGTGCCGCCTTGAGGGGCAGATGTCAGAGGCGGTGATGCAGCTCAAAGCGCACCGGCCGCTGGCCCAGGACCTCCCGGGCCATCTCCCGGATGAGCTGCTCCTCCTTGGGGGTGTGGATGATGCCGGAGACCACCGGGGTGGACCCCTCCAGCCGCACCTCCAGGGTGGGGATCAGCACCCGGGGGTCGGTGGCGATGCGGGCCTTGAGCCGGGCCGCCAGGGCCAGGTCCGCCAGCTGCGCCTTGGCCGCAGGCGTGGCCAGGGCGTCCCGTTCCTGAAGCTCCCGGATGAGAAGGTCCGTGACCTCATCATAGCTCAAATGCCCGGTATTTAACACCAGATCGTAGTGCTCATCTGCGGCCCAGTCCACCCCGTAATTGGCCTTCAGATAACAGGCCCGCTCGTTGTCCACCTGGGCAATGAGGCGCTCGGCGGCCTCCCGGGAGAGGCTCTCCCGCACCATAATGGTCTCCACCCGCACCTCCAGGGGAGCGATGAGGCGGACTTTCAAGGCATGGGGGACGTCTTTCAGGAGGATGAAGCTCCCCCGGCCGATGATGACCACGCGGTCCTGGGCGGCGTATTCCAGGATGAGGGCCTCCAGTTGGGCCACATAGCCCCGGTACTGCCAGTCGTGGCGTTCCCACAGGGTGGGGCAGACTTCGTCCACTTCCCGGGCCACCCGGCCCCAACGGGAGCCCTTGGCGTCCAGGTCCCGGAAGAGGCGCTCCTTGTCCACGAACTCATAGCCCAGGCGGGCCGCCACCTGCCGGCCGATGTCCCTGCCGCCGCTGCCATACTCCCGGGAAATGGCAAGAATGGCCATCCTCAGTCCTCCTTGGGGGTGTCAGCCCCGACGCCTTCGGCAGCCAAGGCGGCTTCCCGGGCCGCGGCCCGGCGGAAGGTCCAGCGGATCCAGAGCTTGCCGATGAGAATCACTCCCACCGCCAGGATCGCTTCCATGAGGTAATTGAACCACTTGGGCATGGCCAAGAGCTTGGCCACAAAGGGGTCGGTGAAGATCATCTCCCCGGCCACCCGGCCCAGCACCGCCGCCCCCAGGAGAATGATGATGGGATAGCGGTCCATGAGCATGGAGAGGAGGTTACTGGTGAAGACCACAAAGGGGATGGAGAGGGCCAGGCCGAAGAGCAAAAGAAAGGGGTTGCCATGGGAGGCGCCCGCCACCGCCAGGACATTGTCGGTGCTCATGGTGATGTCCGCCACGATGATGAGCCACATGGCCTGGAGCAGGGTCTTGGCCTCTTTGTCCGCCTGCTCCGGCGACCCTTCCACAAAGAGCTTCACCGCAATCCAGGCGATGAGCACCCCGCCCGCCAGCTTGAGGAACTGGATCTCCAGGAGCTGGGCCACAAAATAGGTGAGGATGACCCGGAGGAGCACGGCGGCGCCGGCCCCCAGGATGATACCCCAGCGGCGCTTGGTGCGGGGCAGGGAGCGCACCGCCATGGCGATGATGACGGCGTTGTCCCCCGCCAGGATGAGGTCAATGATGATGATGTTGATGATGCCAAAAAAGAACTTCCAGTCGAGCTTGTCCAGCCCCCAGGCGGCCCAATCCATACAATTTCCTTGGCGATAAAATTATCGCTGAGGGGAGGACCGGGGGATCGCTGGCCCCGCGCCTTCCCTTCCAGCTCCCCTCCCGGCCCCCTTTGGCCGAGGCGGGCGAGAGGGTCAAGGAGAAGGGCGTGGGACACCTTCTCCCAGGCCCCTCTCCCCCAAAACCACTTGCCACTCTGCCATGCGCGGGGGGTGGAACTTTGCCTTTCCACCCCCCTGCTATAGCTTGTCTCGGTGTCTGTCACCCCGTCCAGCAGAAGGGAGTCTTTCTCCCTCCCTCCGTCTTTGCCCCTTAGAACTTCGGCGCCGGGAAGATGATGCCGCCGAAGAGGAGATAAGCCAGGATCAGGGTCCAGATGACATTGAACCCCTGGGCCACGATGAAGGCCAAGGCCGGCCGGCCGCCGCCTAAGGCCGCCAGGTCCATGAAGCGGGTCTCCAGCCCGATGCTGGTGAAGGCCAAGGCGAAGAACCAGACCTCAATGCTCTGCAGCGGGCGGCCGATGGCACTGATGGTGGCCTCACTCAGCACAAAGGAGAAGAGCAGGGAGGAGGCCAGGAAACCCAGCACGAACTTGGGGAAGCGGTACCAGATCTCCATCAGGCTGGGCTTCTCCCCCACCTTGGTGCCCTTGAGGGTCCAGACCACCGACAGGATGAAGGCGGCCACGCCGATGAGCACGTTCTGGCTCATCTTCACCGTGACGCCCACCTTCATGGCCAGGTCGCTGATGAGCGCCCCGGCGGCCACCACCGAGCCGGAGGTGTCCAGGGTGCCCCCCAGCCAGGCGCCGGCCACCGCGTCCGGGATGCCGAAGGCCTTGCTGATGATGGGCATGAGCACCATCATGGGCACGGCGCACACCAAGACGATGGAGGTGACGTAGGAGAGCTTCTTGGGGTCCCCTTTCACCGCCCCGGCAGTGGCGATGGCTGCGGACACGCCGCAGATGGACACGGCGCTGGAGAGCATGGCGGCAAACTCATCGTCGATATCCAGCTTCTTACAAAGCCACCAGCAGCCGTACCACACGGTGCTTACCACCGCCAGGGCCTGGATCATCCCCAAAAAGCCGGCCTTCATGATCACCCCAAAAAGCACCCGGGCACCCAGGATCACCAAGCCGGATTTGATGTAAAACTCGGTGCGCACCGCCGGCATTATCCAGTTCGGCACCCCGATGACATTGCTCACAAACAGGCCGATGATGAGGCAGAAGAGCACATACTCCAGGCCGTATTCATGGATGGTGTAATTGCCCGCCAGGAACAGGGCCAGCCAGGAGATGAGGAAGACAAAGGGGAAGCCGGTGATGAAGTAGCCCACCGGCTGGCCCATGAGAGCCATGCCGATGGTGCCGATGATGCCCAGGGCGATGAAGATGTAGAAGGAGAGCAGCAGGTTGTCCGCAGAGAGGACCTTTTCCAGGACGCTGCCGGCCTGGCGGCTGATCTCTGAGGCGTACTTGCCGCCCCGGTCCTTGAGATCTTTGTCCTTGGCCTTTTTGGCCGCCTCCTCCAGCTTCTTGGCCGCCGCGCCGATGGCCTTGCGGTTCTTGCCGGCGATGGCGGCGCTTAAGGCCTGGGCCTGCTCCGCCAGGCCGGTCTCGCCTTTGTCCGCCGCCTCCCGGGCCAGCCGGTCAATGGCCGGGGACAGGGTGGCCACCACCGACTGGAACTCCGCATCCGTGGTCCAGCGGAAGGTGGGAGCCTTGGGGACGGTGGCAAAGGCTGAATGCAAAATGAGAAAGACGGCGATGATCCCCAGTCCGATCCAGACTCCCAGCCAGTCCTCGGACCTGTAAAGGGCCTGCCACTGGGTCATGCCCAGCTCGGCCTGCTCCCGGGCCTCCCATTCGCCTTTGAGGCCCATGAGCTCCTCATGCTCGGCCTTGAGTTTGCGGAGCTCCTCCTTGACCTGGGAGAGCGGAGCATCCGGAGGGAGCCCCAGCTCCGCTTTGAGCTCCGCCAGGGTCTTGGCCTGAGCCTCCACGGCCTCGATCACCCCCTGCTCGCTGGCCGCGAAGCCCAACCCCAGCACTTTTTTGAGTTTTTCCACTACATATGCCATACGCGACCCTCCTTTCATCGACGCTCTCCCCTTGCGGGGCTGCAGCCGCCTGGGGTGCTCATGGCTGCCGCTTTCCCAGTAATTTTGTATAGATGCTTTTATATTTCATCATCTGGAAAAAAATACAACGGAAATTTTCAGCACCATCAAGAGCTGGCCAACTTGCGACAGGTCCGGCAGAAGGGGGGAGGGTTCCCGCCGGCCAAAGAGCGCCGGAATTCCCGGTAGGCGGGGGCGTGCCAGAGGGCCAGAGGCTCCAGCTCCCGGACGTTCCCGAAGCTGAGGCGGTGGGCCGCCGGTGCCCCGCTGATCTCCGGCAGGGCCGCAAACACGCAGGGCGACACCGCCCCGTCCGCCGCCACCACCAGCGCCCTCAAGGGGTTTTCGGCACAGGGCTTGCTGGCCGGCGCCGACCAGCGGTCGTGCACCTCCAGGCCCAGAGCCTTGGCTTCCCGGCGGAGACGGGCCAAGGCGGCCAGGAGGGCCGGGGAGGTCTCCACCACCTCCGTGGCCAGCTCCGGGGCAGCCACATAATCCAGGGTGCTGATGACCACCTGGGCCACCCCCAGGCCGGCCAGGAGCCCTGGCAGCCGGGGCAGATCCCCCAAGCGGGAGGCCAAAAGCATATAGGCCACGTGCACCCGGGGGGAGTCAGAGCCCCATTCCTTCTTCAGCCGGGCCAGGGTCTTCATGGCGGTGAGCACCTGCTCCAGGTGGGTGCCCCGGCGGATGTTGTCCTGGCGGGGGTCGGTGCCCGCCAGGGAAAAGGCCAGCACATCCAGGCCCTCCGTGACGCAGCGCTCCAGCAGGGCCTCGGTGGCCACCATGCCGTTGGTGGTGGCCCCCACCTGGCAGCCCGCTTCCTTGGCCTGCTTAAGGAAATGGAAAAACTCCGGGTGCAGGAAAGGTTCGCCCCAGCCTTGGAGATGCACATGGCGGGTGCGGGGAAAGAACGGCTTCAGGCGCTCGAAGGTCTCCCGCTCCAGGAAACGTTCCGGCCAGGCCTGCCGCCACACCGTGCGGGGGCAGTAGGTGCAGGCCGCGGTGCAGGCGGTGGTCACCTCCACCTGGACCCAGTCAAAACGCGGCGCGGGGCGCAAAAAAGGCAGCCAGAACATGGGCCACGGCTTTAAATATATGTCTTTTTCTCTTTAAAACTTCCTGAAGGAGGGGCGTAGAAGCAGGGGCTTCGGCGCCTCGCCCTCAGAATACCTTCCCATCCCCCTCAGGGGCTGAGGGAGGATTGGCGGGAGAGGGAAGGATTCGTAACCCTTAGCCCTCCTCGTCTCATCTTACCCCAAACGGGCTTAAAGTTGCCAGGTGTCCGGCTCTGCATGGCGGGCATGTGGCCTTGGGGGGCATTTTTTGATACCATGTGCAACAGTTCATGACCAGAGGGAGGCCGCCCATGAGCTATCAGACCGCCGCGGCGCAACTGAAACAGGCCCTGCGCCTCAGGACCGAGCCCTTCGGAGTAACTTTTTTCCCGGATCCGGCGGGCCTGCCGGAGAAGACCCGGCGGCCGTCCCAGGTTTTCAAGAAAAAGGTCACCATCTGCCAGGGGGTGACCATGGCCCGGATTTACGGCTGGGCAGTGGGCCTCACCCAAGACGACCTCCTGTGCGTTCCCGGAATGCTGGCCTTCGGCTTCACCCCGGCCACCGACCCGGCCCTGGAGCTGGCCCAGCTCTTCTGCGAAGTGGGCTTCCATCCGGAAATGGGCCCGGCCCTGAAGGAAGTGGAGGCCCTGCCCCGCTTCCGGCCCCAGGAGGTGGCCGCCCTGTACTTATGCCCCCTGGAGCGCCTGACCGTTGACCCCCAGGTGGTGGTGCTCTTCGGCAATCCGGCCCAGATCATGCGGCTGGCCCAGGCCGCCACCTTCGCCCTGGGGGAGCGGGTGGCCGGAGACTTCGGCGGCAAGGTGGAGTGCGCCTCCTACCTCATCGGCCCCTACCGCCAGGACAGGGTCCTCATCACCATCCCCGGGCAGGGAGACCGCACTTTTTCCATGACCCAGGACGACGAGCTGGTGGTGAGCTTCCCTGCCCGGATGCTGGACGGCATCCTCACCGGCCTCACTGAGGCCGCCAAAAAGATCGGGGCCCGCTACCCCATCACCGTGTATCAGAATTTCGCCCCGGAATTTCCGGCCCCCTATAAGGAAAGGGCCAAGAAATGGGGGATGATCGACTGAGAGGCGGGCATAACCGGGGATCGGGGCTTCAGTTTTCCTAAAGCCGCGCCGTGCGCACCATGTCCGGGGGGAGATTTGTGACGGCCCGACCCCCGGCATTTTCCCGGGAGTTCAGGAGGTGAGATGGAGTTTCGGCCCATAGCCCGGCGGGTATTGGAGGAGCGCTATCTCCGGCGGGATCCCGAGGGGCGGGTGGTGGAGACCCCCGAGGAGATGTTCCGGCGGGTGGCCCGGGGAGTGGCGGCGGCGGAGGCCCGCTACGGCGGTTTGAGCGCCGTGGCCCGCCGGGCCGAGGAGTTTTTCAACGCCCTGGCCTCCCTGAAATTCCTCCCCAACACCCCCACCCTGATGAACGCCGATCTCCCTCTGGGGCAACTGGCCGCCTGCTTCGTCATCCCCGTGGAAGACGACATGACCAGCATCATGGAGGCGGTCAAGGCCATGGCCCTCATCCATCAGACGGGCGGCGGCACCGGCTTCACCTTCTCGCATCTCCGGCCCAAGGGGGACCAGGTGCGCAGCACCGGGCGGGTGGCCTCAGGCCCCGTGGGGTTCATGCGCATCTTTGACGTCACCACCGAGGTGGTGAAACAGGGCGGCCGCCGCCGGGGGGCCAACATGGGGATTTTGCGGGTGGACCACCCCGACATCCTGGAGTTCATCCAGGCCAAGGCCGAGCCCGGGGCCTTCCGCAACTTTAACCTCTCGGTGGGGGTGACCGACGACTTCATGGCCAAAGTCGAGGCGGGCCAGGATTATCCCCTCATCAACCCCCGCACCGGCCTGGAATGGCGGCGGCTGCCGGCCCGGGAGGTCTTTGACCTCATCTGCGAATACGCCCTCAAAACCGGGGATCCCGGCCTCCTTTTCTTAGACGCCATCGAGCGGGCCAACCCCACCCCGGAGCTGGGCCGCCTGGAGGCCACCAACCCCTGCGGCGAGCAACCTCTCCTCCCCTATGAGTCCTGCAACCTGGGCTCCATCAACCTGTCTGCTCTGGTCCGGCATGGTGAGGTGGATTGGGAGGAACTGGACCGCCTCACGGAGATGGCCGTCACCTTCCTGGACGACGTCATCGACCAGAGTCACTATCCGCTCCCCCAGATCACCGCCATTACCCGGGCCAACCGCAAGATCGGCCTGGGCGTCATGGGGCTGGCGGACCTCTTCATCCTCCTGGGAATCCCTTACGACTCCCCGGAGGCCCTGGAGCTGGCGGAGCGGCTCATGAGCCGCATTGAGTCGCGGGCGGTGGCGGCCACCGAAGCTCTGGCCCGGGAGCGGGGACCCTTTCCCAATTTCTACCGCAGCCGCTACCACCAGGAGGGCCGGCCCCCAAGGCGGAACGCCACCGTCACCACCATCGCCCCCACCGGCACCATCAGCCTCATCGCCGGGGTGAGCAGCGGCATCGAGCCCCTCTTCGCCCTGGCCTACCGCCGCCGGGCCCTGGAGGGGGAGGAATTTGAGGAGATCCACCCGATTTTCCTGAAGAAACTGCGGGAGCTGGGCCTGGATGAGGCCAGGTGGCTCCCCGACATCCTGACCACCGGGCGTATCCGCCACCTCACCGGCCTGCCGGAAGAACTGCGCCGCCTCTTCCCCACCACTTTTGAGGTGAGCATCGACTACCAGGTGCAGATGCAGGCCGCCTTTCAGCGCCACGTGGAAAACGCGGTGAGCAAGACCATCAACCTGGCACCGGAAGCCACCCGGGAAGATGTGGCCTACGCCTTTAAACTGGCCCACCGCCTGGGCCTCAAAGGCATCACCGTCTACCGCTACGGCTCCCGGCCGGAGCAGGTGCTCAGCCTGCCCCCCCAGGGGGTGGCCGTCTCCCCGGAATTCAGTGAAGAATGCCGGCTGTGCTCGGTGTGAGCCCCGGCCCATCCCGGCAGGCCCCGCCTGCCGTATCCGACAGGAGGTTATCCCATGACCCGCGTCACCATGCTGGCCGCCGCCCTGTGGCTGGCCCTGATGGCCCCGGCCCTGGCCGCGCCGGCGACTTCCCCCTACGCTCAGCAAGGCATTGAACTCTGCAACGCCGGCAAGTTCGATCAGGCCATTCAGGCCTTCAATGAGGGCCTCAAAGCCAACCCCAGCGACGCCGTGCTGTATGACCTGAGGGGTCGGGCCTACTTCGCCAAAGGCCAGAACGCCCAGGCCCTGGCGGATCACAACCAGGCTCTCCGCCTCAACCCTCGCCTGGCCGAAGCCTACAAAAACCGGGCCCTGGTCCACTACACCCAGGAGGACTTCCACCAGGCCGCCGAAGACCTCAAAAAGGCCCAAGCCCTGGGCTACAAAGTGGACTCCGACTTCCTGAGCCTGGTCACCAAAAAAGCCGCCGCCAAACGGTGATATGTGAGGGGAGGGCCGGGGGAGCGGTGGCTCCCCCGCCCTCCCCTCACACTCCCCTCCCAACCCCCTATAAGGGGTTGGGGGAGTGGGCGAGGGAGAGGGGGCAGGGGGCCACTGCCCCCTGGCCCCCTCTCCCTCAACAAAAAGGCCGCCCCGGGGGGCGGCCTTCGGTTGAGGGAGGAAGGTGCCTTATTCCTCTTCTTCCATGACGATGCCCATGCGTTCGAACTGGGCGTCCCGCTCGGCGTGGGCCGCTTCGATCTCCTCTTCGTTCCAGGGCTCAACGATGAGGCAGTGGGCCACCATCTCCCAGAGGTACATGGTTTCCTTGTAGTTGCCCATGTCCATGCGGCCTTCGGCGTGTTCTTTGCCCAGGCCTTTCATGATCTGGTCCCGGCAGTTGTGGCAGGGTGCCACCACGATTTCGGCGCCGGTGGCCCGGATCTGGTCCGCCTTCACCCGGCCGTAGGCCAGGCGCTCTTCGGTGTAGGGCATGGCCCAGGCGCCGCCGCCTCCGCCGCAGCAGAAGTTGTTCAACGGGTCATCGCACATCTCCCGGTAGAGTTCCGGATTGATGCACTGTTTGACGATCCAGCGGGTTTTGTCGCCCATATGGTCGCCCAGGGCCATCTGGGACTTGCGCACGTAGTTGCAGGGATCGTGGACGGTGACGGTTTCGTGGATACGGGTGGTATCCAGTTTGATGCGACCGGTGCTGATGTACTCTTCCAACAGGTCCATGACGCTGACGCAACGGAATTCGTCAAAGACCTCGGGGAACCAATTTTTGAACCCGACCCGGGTTGCATAGTAGGCGTGCCCTCATTCCGGGTACAGGATGGTTTTGCATTTCAAGCGGCGGGCGTTTTCGATGATGCGGCGGCACTGTTCCTTCCAGGCCTCGTCATCTCCGGAGAACAGCCCCCAGTTGACGCCCTCCCAGTTCACCGACGACACGGTCCAGTCTTCCTTGGCGGCATAGAAGATCTTCCACCAGAACTTCATGTCGTCGGGTTCGCCGAAGGGCTCCTTGCTGTTGATGGTGACGATGATGTTGGCGCCTTCCTTGTCCACGGGCACATAAAAACCCGGGAAGCCCTCCTCCTCCATCTCCTTGCCCATGTCGGCCAGGAGATAGAGGAAATCCTCGGTGGGGATGCCCAGGTTGTTGCCCTTTTCCAGGTTCATGACGGTGCCCTTGTGGATGGGGCCGGGCACCTTGTCCCGCTCCCTCAGGGTCCGGCAGGCCCGGAAGGTGCGCATCAGTTTGATGCCCATGGGGCAGGCATACTCACAGCGGCCGCAGATGGTGCACACCCAGGGCCATTTGGAGTCGATGACTTCCTGCTCCAGGCCGAAGACGATGGCCCGGATGGCCTTCCGGGGGTCCCAGGTCCCCTCTCCGCCTTCGATGGGGACCAGCCCCGTGGCCGGGCAGCCGCCGCTGCAGGTACCGCAGGTGAAGCAGCGGTCGGCCAGATCCGGGGACAGGCCCCCGATCTTCCGGCGCTTGCGATCAATCACAATTTCATGCGCCTCCATAGGCAGGCTTCCTCCCTTGATGTCTCACTGAGGCGGAACCGGCAGCGCCCGGCCGGCCTCTATACCCGTTCAGGTTTAAGTGTAGCACAATTCTTCACAAGGAACAAAAAAATTGCAGGCTTAGCTTCCTTTTTGGCAAAGGTGCAGAACCGCTTCGCAGGCCCGCTCCACCGCCTGGGCCACCGGCGGGCTCAGCCCCGGCCGCACCTCCGGCGGGATCTCCGCAATCTGCACCGCCACCAGGTGCACCTCCACCCCGGTGTGTTCCTTGAGCTCCTGAAGCAGGTTGACGGTGGGGAACTGGTGCAGGGAAAAGTCATGCACCTTCACCGCCGGGATGTCCTCCACCCGCAGTTCAAAGATCTCCCCCGGCCGGCGCCCCGGCTGGTCCACCGCGTCCACGATGATGAGGCGCTTTGGCTTGACGGGGCTTAAGATCATGTCGAAGAGGAGCTCCCGGATGCTGGTGCCCACGTCCAGGGCCGCGGCGTCGGCGGGCAGACGATCGGCGTAGACGCTGTTCAGGCGGTCCACCACCGCCGGCCCGAAGCCGTCGTCCCCCAATAGGGTGTTGCCGCAGCCGCAGATGAGTGTGGTTTTGCCAAATATTTCCATATGGTTCCGTATAAAAATTATTTTGGAGGGGAGGTCGGATCAATGGACCCCCGATTTCCCTCATGCCCCTCCAGTCCCCTTTACGGTGCCCTCACTGCTCCCAGAGGATCTGGCCGCAGTCCTTGAGATCATAACCCCCCAGGGCCGTAGCGGCCTCCTGAAATTCCCGGGAGCGGAGAATCTCCAGCACGGTTTGAAAGCGGGGATCGGTAAAAGTGGTTTCCGGTACCACCAGGTCGTAGCGCTCGGGCCGTAAGGGGATGAACTCCAGCCCCAGGGCCCGGGCTGCGGCCAGAATCCCCAAGCCCACATCGGCGGTGCCCGAAAGCACATTCACCGCCACCGCCATATGGGTGTACTCCTCCCGCTCATAGCCCTGGATGTCCGTCGGGCTCAGGCCTTCTTCCTTCAAAAGATAGTCCAGGAGCAGCCGGGTGCCGGCGCCCCGCTGGCGGTTGATGAAGCGCACCCCTGGCCGGGCCAGGTCGGCCACGGTGCGGATATTCTTGGGGTTGCCCGGGGCCACCATGAGGCCCTGCTCCCGCCAGGCCAGGTGGATGAGCTTCAAGGGCAGGCCCGGCAGGAGGCGCTGAATATAGGGCACATTGTAGGTGCCGGTCTCCGGGTCGAAGAGGTGGCAGCCGCCGAAATGGGCCCGGCCCTGACGCAGGGCCATCAAGCCCCCCTGGCTCCCCACGTGCCCGGAGACGAGCCTGAGGCGCGGGTCCCGGCGCCGGAGCAGGGTCGCCAGGAGATCCAGGGTGTTGTCGTGGCTTCCCAAAACCACCAGTGTGCCCTCCAGCTCCTCGGGCCGCACCAGGAGCTCCGCGGGGACGGGGCGGTCCTCCTCCAGGCCCTCGCTTAGGGCCGGTACCACCAAAAGTCCGTCCGCCTTAACCAGGGAGGTGATGGCGCCGGCGGCCCGGGGGAGGGGCGTGGCGATGATCTTGTCCCCCACCCGGCCCAAGGTAACCCGGATGAATTCTGTCAGCCCGGGTTTGGAGGGGAGATTTTGGGCGGGATGGACCGTCACCGTGGGGCGGGGAGGCAAGGAGCGGCCCGTGAGGCGGGTAAGCAAGGGCGCCACGAACTGCTCAAAGGAGAGCACCGCGGACACGGGGTAGCCGGGGTTGCCGATGACGGGCTTCCCTGCCGCCACCCCCAGGAGGGTGGGCTTGCCGGGCATCATGCTGACCCCGTGCACCAGCACCTCTCCCAGGGCGGCCACCGCCTGGTAAGTGTAGTCCTCGCTCCCCGCGGAGGAGCCGGCGTTGATGAGCACCACCTCCGCCTCCTCCAGGGCCTCCCGCAGGGCTTGGGTGAGGGCCTCGGCCTCATCGGGCACCACCGGCCGCACCTGGGGGAGGCCACCCAGCTCCGCCACCATCCCCGCCAGGATGACGGAGTTGAACTCCGGCAGGCGTCCCGGCGGGAGCTCCCCCTCCCAATCGCCGGGGATGAGCTCCGAGCCCGTGGGGATGATGGCCACCCGGGGCAGCCGCCGCACCGCCACCCGGGTGACCCCGGCGGCCAGAAGCGCCCCCTGAGCCCAGGGGGTGATGAGCACCCCCTCAGGAAGCACCATTTCGCCTGCCACCACGTCCTCGCCGATGCGGCGGACATTCTGCCAGGGGAAAACGGGCCCCTCCACCTGGATGGGGTCGGCCTCCGGATCGGGGATGTGCTCCACCATGATCACCGCATCGGTGCCCGGGGGCATGGGGTGGCCGGTGTTGATGGGGAAGGCCTCCACCCCTATCTTGAGAAGTTTAGGCGCCTCCGGGGTGGCCCCGAAGGTGGCCGCCGCGGCCACCGCAAACCCGTCCATGGCCGCCTGGTGGCAGGAGGGCGAGGAGCGCCGGGCCCACACCGCCGCGGCGGTGAGCCGCCCCCGGGCCGCCACCGTGGGAATCTCTTCAGTTCCCAGCAGGGCAACCGGATCCACGGCCGCCAGGAAGAGCTCCCGGGCCTCCTCGATGGAGGTGAGACGCAGATAGATATGCCGCCGCACACTGCCTCCGGTGCAAAAAGATTTTGTGAGAGAAGCTCAGGGCTCTAGTATCCCTGCCCCCTCTCCCTCCGCCTCTTCTCCCATCCTCATAAAGGGGTGTAAAGGAAATGGTGACAGGAACTCCAAAGGTAGACACCTATCCTTTCGGAACTGTTTAAATAACTTTGGCGGTCTTGAGTTTCATTTCCGGACCTTGGACGAGGTTGAATCTCTTATTCATCTGATCCGAACTGCATCAACCTTTTCATTTGTGTCAATGTTAATAAGAGAATCGTAACTATCAGGAATAATTATATCTTCCATGGGAAGCCAAAGCATGCTGTCTATTCTGTCTGTCGGGTCCACTTGCCAGACGCTTCCATCTTCAAGTAAAATTATTGAGCCATCATCAGATTTTTCAACTATCCAATGTTTTTCTGCTCCTATCACAGAATTTTTTAAAAAAATAGTAAATATCAAAAATGACAAAATGACAAACCATTTAAAATGTGCTCTTAAATGATCTGAGGGCTCTGGACTCATGAAGCTTGGCCTCCTTTTATAAAGATTTTTCCGTTGAGTGGTGAATATCAGCTAGTTCTCCTCCCACTCCCGGTGCGCATTTACCATATCCCGCAACTGATGGGGGCTATTTCCGGGCTGTGAGATACAGAAGCTCGTAGGTGGCCGGCACCACGCCGTTGCCAAACAGTTCCTGATACACCGTGAGCAGGCGCCTCAGCCGCCGGGGGGTGAGCGTCCGGGGCCGGGGGCTCACCGCGCCGGTGCCCTGGATGGCCTTGAGAAACTCCAGGACCGACGGGTAAGAGACCGCCTTCAGCTCGCGGATGAGGCGGACTTCCTGAAAGCCGGCCTGCCCGAGCATCGCCACCCACTCGGACCCGCCGGGAAAGCGGGCAGCCACCGGCACCGGAGTTCCGGTCTCCGGATCCGGCACCACCTGCCGCCAGGCCTGCCCCAGCTCCCGGAAGGTGGCCGGACCCATGGCGGAAAAGGCCAGCAAGCCGCCCGGCCGGAGCATGTAATGGTAGCGGGCCAGGGTGGCCTCAGGCCGGCTGAACCACTGGAAGACCGAGTTGGCGATGATGAGGTCAAAGTCGCCCCGGCACAGATGCTCGGCGTCCATGGCCAGCCAGGCGATCCCCTCATCTCCGGCCAGGGTCGCCCGGGCCCGGCGGAGGATCTCCGGGTCCAGGTCCACCGCCACCAGCCAGGCCCGGGGGTTCAAGCGCCGCAGCTCCCGGGTGAGGGTGCCGGTGCCGCAGCCCACCTCCAGGAGGCTGGTCGCCCCCATAACCTGGGTTTCGGCCAGGCGCAGGAGCTCCCCGGCCATGGCCCGCTGCACCTGGGCATACAGCTCGTAGGTGGCGGCCCGCCGCCGGAAGTTGCGCCGGAGGCCCGCTTTGTCGGGGGGCAGGATTCCTTTCGGGCAGCCGGGAAGGCTGCCCCGCCCCTCCATGTCGCCCATATCCGTCACTGGGAACATTCCTTCAGCCTGTCGGCCAGGATTGCCTGAAATTCCCTGGCCCGAGTAAGAAAAGGGAGATGCCCCGCCCCCGGCAGGAGCACCGCCTGGGCCTGGGGAAGATTTTCCTCCAGATATTTCGCCTGGGAGGGCCCGACGATGGCATCCCCCTCCCCCTGCACCAGGGTCACCGGCACCGGCACCTGCTTCAAATAGGGCCGCAGGTCCGCCGTGAGCAGGTAATCCAGCCCGGCGGCCAGATGCGCCGGGGACTGCCCTGCCGGAAAGAGTTGCAAGGCCTTCTCCTCCCAGGCTGCCTCCCCGGGGGCGAGGGCCCGGCGGGCGAAGTCCGCCAGGACCCGGGCCGGATCCTGAAACAAGGCCCGCCGCATGGCCCGCACCACTGCAGGAGGTTGGCCATCAGGAAAGTCCGGCCGCTGACAGAAGACCGCCGGCACCCCCACCAGCATCATGGCTGCCGGGCGCACCCCGAAGCGGGCCACCGCCTCCACCAGCAAGCACCCCCCGAGAGACCAGCCCACCGCCAGGGTCCGGGCCAGGGGCAGTCCGGCCAGCCACCGGGCCACCCACTCCGTCTGCCACTCCGGCAGGGTGGGCGCCTCTACCTGCACCTCCTGGGGGAAGGCCTGCTCCACCCCCTGCCAGGCCCGGCCGGTGGCCCCCCAGCCATGCATGAAGGCCAGGGTGGTCATGCCTGTATCAGCCCCAGCTCTCGGGCCACCCGGATGATGGCCCCCCGGGCCTGAGCCAGATCCTCGGCCGAATGGGCCGCGGAGAGGGAAAACCGCACCCGGGCCTGGCCCGCCGGTACCGTGGGGGGCCGCAAGGCCACTGCCAGCAATCCTGCGTCTCTCAAGGCCTGGGCAAAGTCCAGGGCCGCCCGGTTGCTCCCGGCCAGGACCGGCACAATCTGGGTTTCGCTCCCCAGGGTGTTCAGCCCCACGGCCTGAAGTTCCCGCCGGAAGAGGGCGGCCTCGGCCAGCAGCCGCCGGCGGCGCTCCGGCTCTTCTCTGACCACATCCAAAGCGCAATCGATGGCCCCTAAAACCGGCGGCGGCAAGGCGGTGGAGTAAATGAAAGCCCGGGCCTTATTATGCAGATACTCAATGAGGCGCCGGTCGCCGGCCACATAGCCCCCCAGCGCCCCCAGGGCCTTGGAGAAAGTGCCCACGTGCACCTCCACCTGGGCCGTCAGCCCCAGGGCCTCGGCCAGCCCGGCCCCGCCCGGCCCCAGCACCCCGGTGGCATGGGCCTCATCCACCATGAGCACCGCCCCGTGGCGCTCTTTCAGGTCCACCAGTTCCCGAAGCGGCGCCAGGTCCCCGTCCACCGAAAAGACCGAATCGGTGATAATCAGGCGACGGCCCCGGGGTGGGGCCTCCTTAAGGAGCTTTTCCAGGGCGTTGAGGTCCCGGTGCGGAAAGCGGGCCAGCCTGGCGCCGGACAGCCTGATGCCGTCGTAGATGCTGGCATGGTTGAGGCGATCGCAAAAGACCGTGTCCCCCGGTCCCACCAGGGCGGTGATGGCCCCCACATTGGCCATGTAGCCGGTGCTGAAGATGACTGCGGCTTCCGTGCCCTTGAAGGCCGCCAGCTTTTCCTCCACCTCCCGGTGCAGCCGCAAGTGCCCCGCCACCAGCCGGGAGGCGCCGGCGCCGGTGCCCCAGCGGCTGGCGGCCTCTGCTGCGGCTGCGGCCAGCCGGGGGTCCTGGGCCAGCCCCAGGTAGTCGTTGGCGGAGAGATTGAGGAGGACCCGGCCTCCCACCCGCACCCGGCCGCCGGGGAGGACCTCCTCCACTTCGGTGAGGCAGCGCCTCAGGTCCCGGGCCTCCAGGTCCGCCAGCTCCCGCTCCAGCTCCGCCAGGAAGGTGGGTGCGGTCTCCCTCGGATGCGCCTCCATGTGAGGCTCCCTCACTCCTCCAGCAGCACGCATTCCAGGAAGGCCCGAGCGGCGCAGGCGTCGGCCAGCTGCCGGGCCACCCGATCCATGGCGCCAAGAAAGATTTCCCGGTCCTCGGGCCGGGTGAGATCCCCCACCTCCGGCACCCGCCCCAAGATGGGAAGCTCCGTCAGGGCGGCGATCACCTCCGGGTTGGTGCGCTCCGCCAGGGAGGGGGTGGCCGGGTAGCGGTTGAGCACAATGCCGGCCACCGGCACCCCGGCCTGATGGGCGGCGCTGACGGTAAGGACTGTGTGGTTGATGGTGCCCAGACCAGGTTTGGCCACCACCATGAGGGGGAGTTTCAGCCAGGCCGCCAGGTGCAGCACCCAAAAGCGCAGGTCCGCCACCGGCACGCACAAACCCCCGGCGCCCTCCACCACGAAGATGTCATAGCGCCGGGAGAGCTCGGCGAGGGCCGCCGCCACCTTTCCCAGGTCCACCGGCCTGCCTTCCTGGGAGGCCGCCACCGCCGGCGCCAGGGGGAGTTTCAGGGTGACAGGGGTGAGGAGCTCCAGGGGCTCCGTCAGGCCGGCCACCTCCCGGGCCAGGCGGGCGTCGGTGGGGATGAGGCGCCCCCCTTCCTCGGGACAACCGCTTTGCACCGGCTTGAAATACACCGCCCTGAGGCCCCAGCGCCTCAGCACCGCGGTGAGCCCGGCGGCCACCCAGGTCTTGCCCACGTCGGTGTCCGTGCCGGTAATGAACACGCCCTTGAGTTTCGGCAGGTGCGGCAGTTCCATACGTCCTCACATGGAAAGAGCGCTGAGGGGACGGAGGCCTGCGTCCCCGCCGTCAGCCTCCCCGGCCTCCACCTCCAGCCCCAGATCCGCCAGCATGGCCAGGTCGTCCGCCGGGGTGCGGCCCTTGGTGGTGAGATAATCCCCGGTCATGAGCCCGTCGGCGCCGGCCGCGAAGGCCAAAGGCGCCAGGGAGCGCAAGGTGGGCAGGCGCCCGCCGCAGATGATGAGGGAGGCGGCGGGCAGCATGAGGCGCAGGGCCACGATGATTTGCAGGGCCTCCAGGGGCGAAAGCAGAGGCCGGTCCGCCAGCCGGGTGCCGGGAAGGGGATGCAGGAAATTGATGGGGACCGCCTGGACCTCCAGGTCCTTGAGGGCGCAGGCCAGCTCATAGCGCTGGGCCACCGTCTCCCCCAGCCCGAAGATGCCCCCGACACAGACCTCCAGCCCCGCCTCTTTGGCCGCGGCAATGGTGGCCAGCCGCTCCTCATAGCTGTGGGTGGTGCAGATGCGGGGGAAGTGGGAGGCGGCGGTCTCCAGATTGTGATGGTAACGGTTGAGGCCCGCGGCCTTGAGTTCTTTTAAGAAAGATCGCTCCACAATCCCCAACGAGGCGCACAGCCGGATGGGCACCTGGGCCCGGAGGGCGGCCACCGCCTCCAGAAGCGCCTCCCTCTCCTTGGAGGAGCTCAGGCCCCGCCCGGAGGTGACCACCGAAAAGCGGGCCGCGCCCTGGGCGTGGGCCGCGGCCGCGGCTTCCAGGATTTTTTCCCGGGGCAGGAGCGGGTATTTGGCCACCTGCGTCTGGGCGCCCCTGGCCTGGGCGCAGTAGGCGCAGTCCTCGGAGCATAAGCCGGACCGGGCGTTGATGATGACGCAAAGTTTGATCTTCCGGCCGAAACGGGCCTCCCGCAACTGGGTGGCCTCCGCCAGCCTGACCCACAGCTCCGGCCAGGAAAGCCGGAAGATTTCTTGCCATACGGGAAAAGTGAGGCTCATCGCCCGTTAGAATCGCCTATTTGCCGGTATATGTCAACCGTGCCAGACAGAAAGGTTAACAATGGTAATCTTGGACACAGTTTTTGGGAGAGGGGGCCAGGGAGCATAGCCACCCATCCCCTCTCTCCCAAACCCACTCCCCCAACCCCTTATGAGGGTGCGAAAGCATTTTGAGACGAGAAGGGGAGACGATGCGCCGTCAGCCCTTTTTCACAAACGACTGACCCGCGGTTGGTGATGAGATGGACGCAGGTAGGCTTAAGAAAAGCCGCTCTGGAAAAACGTGCAACTCTCCCAATGGCGAAGCCAAATTTCTACGAGGGGTTGGGGGTGGGGGCCCGGGGGAAGGGGAAGGGGTCCGCGACCCCTGGCCCCCTCCCCCATCGCTTCAGCGGCGGGGGATATAGACCTCCCGGGGTTTGAGGCCGTCAGCGGGGCCCACCAGCCCCTCTTTCTCCATGAGTTCGATGATGCGGGCCGCCCGGTTGTAGCCGATGCGTAGGCGGCGCTGCAGCATGGAGATGGAGGCGTTGCGGGTCTCAGCCACCAGGGCCACGGCCTCATCCCATTTGGGGTCCCGCTCGCCCACCTCGGCGTCCTCCTCCTCCCGCTCCTTGAGCTCCAGGAGGCCCACCTCATAGTCCGGGGCGCCCTGGGCCTTGAGGAAGTCCACCACCCGGGTAACCTCTTCTTCGCTCACAAAGGGCCCGTGAATGCGCCTCAGGCGGGAGGTGCCCGGCGGCATGAAGAGGAGATCCCCCATGCCCAGGAGGCGCTCGGCACCCACGGCGTCCAAAATGACCCGGGAATCGGCCTTGGCCGATACCTGGTAGGAGATGCGGGTGGGGAAGTTGGCCTTGATGAGGCCGGTGATGACATCCACGCTGGGCCGCTGGGTGGCTACCAGGAGGTGAATGCCGCTGGCCCGGGCCTTCTGGGCCAGCCGGATGAGATACTCCTCCGTGTCCCGGGAGGAGACCAGCATCAGGTCGGCCAGCTCGTCGATGACGATGACGATGTAAGGTAGAGGCCGGAGGGCGTCGTCGCTGGCTTCGCCGGGGGAGGCGCCCATGGAGCGCACCTTCTGGTTGTAGCCGTCGAGGTTGCGCACCGCCAAATCAGAGAGCAGGCCGTAGCGCCGCTCCATCTCCATCACGGCCCAGTGCAGGGCCGTGGTGGCCTCCTTGGGGTTCACCACCACCGGGTGCAGGAGATGCGGGATGCCCTCGTAGAGGGAGAGCTCAATGCGCTTGGGGTCCACCATGAGGAAGCGCACCTCTTCGGGGGTGGCCTTGTAGAGGATGGAGAGAATCATGGCGTTGAGGCCGACGCTCTTGCCGCTGCCGGTGGCCCCGGCGATGAGAAGGTGGGGCATGCGGGCCAGATCGGTGACCACCGGCACCCCCATGATGTCCTTCCCCAGGGCGATGGTGAGGGGCGAGGCGGATTTCTGGTAGGCGGCGTCCGCCAGGATCTCCCTTAAGGCCACCACCTGGCGCTTGGGGTTGGGCACCTCGATGCCGATGACCGCCTTGCCCGGGACCGGGGCCACGATGCGGATGGAGATGGCCTTGAGGGCCAGGGCCAAGTCATCCGCCAGCCCCGTGATCTTGCTGATCTTCACGCCCGGCGCGGGCTCAAGCTCAAAGCGGCTCACCACCGGCCCGGGCACGATGGCCACCACTTTGCCCTCCACCCCGAAGTGGGCCAGGGTGTCCTCCAGCTTCTGGGCCTGGGCCCGCATCTGGCCCTCATGCACCTCCCGGTCCCAGGGCTGGCCGGGGGAGAGGAGCTCCAGGGGCGGAAGTTGGAAAGAGCCGCCCTTGGCGGCTGCGGGGCGGCGCCGGTGCTCCACATTCGCAGGGGCACTCACCTCCGGGGTGACCGGCACCACCAGCCGGGGCTCGGCGGCCTCAGGCAGCGCGGGCTCCCGCTCCGCTTCCCGCCGGCCGGAATTTCTCCGGGATCGGGAAACCTCCCCCGCCGGCGCCGACGGGGACTCCTGTCGCTCCGTGAACCACCGCCTGAAGGCGCGCCAGGTCTCCACCCAGGAGAGGCGGGTGGCGGCGCTTAGGCAGATCACGAGAAAGAGCACCAGGACTAAAGCGGCGCCGGGGCCGTTGAGCCAGCCGCTCAGGGTGTGGGCCAGGAAATCCCCCAGGCGGCCGCCGGTGTGCAGCCAGCCCTCCCCCCAGCGCCAGCGGGGGCGGGCCAGGGCCAGGAGCCCGGCGCTCACCAGGACCACCCCCCCGGCGGCCAAGGCCCGGAGGGGCGAGAGGCTCTCCAGCCCCCGGCGATGGGAGGTGACGGCCAACGAGATGAGCATCAGGGGCAGCCAGAAGGCCGCCAGCCCCAGGGCCCAGAGGCTCACCGCCGCCACCCCGGCGCCGGCCTTGCCCATCCAGTTGTAGACCCCCGACACCCGCCACAGGGCCACGAGCCCCTGGGGGTCCTCCAGGCGGTAGGTGAGGAGGGCCAGGAAAAGAAAGGCCGCCAGCCCCAGGAGGAGCAGAGCAGTCACCTCCCGGCCCAAGCGCTGCTGCCAGGGGAGGGCCTCAGGCTCCACCGCCTTAGGCGCTACCTTGCCTTTCTTGCCGCTGGTGTTATTTCTCTTCTGGCCGTTTTTGGCGTTGTGGCCCATACTTGCAACCGAGACTCTCCCCAAAAGGTCCCATGAGGGGAGGGCCGAAGGAGCGGTGGCTCCCCCGCCCTCCCCTCACACTCCCCTCCCAACCCGCAGATAAGGGATTGGGGGAGGGGGTGCGGGGGAGGGGGTAAGGGGCCACTGCCCCTTAGCCCCCTCCCCCGCCAAGCCCCTAATCCATCTCCACCGCACCCACGGGGGTCAGCGCCGGGGTGGCGGGCAGGCGGCGTTTTGAGGTGACCCCGGTGAGGCTGGGGAGGATGTAGGTCAGGGCCGCCGGCGATACCGTGAGCTGGCGGTACTCCTCAAAGCCCGCCTCGGCCACAGCCGCCCGCCAGTGTCGGTCCCGGGTTTCGTCCCGGGAATCGTAAGGGAGCTCGAAGAAGACCCGCTTGATCTGCGCGGTGGCCAGGAGCTTGATGCAGATGAAGCAGGGCTCCAGGGTGACATAGAGCGTGGCCCCGGCCACCGCGATGCCGTGGCGGGCCGCCTGGGCGATGGCGTTGGCCTCGGCGTGGGAGGCCCGGCAGAAGTTGTATTTGTCCACGTCGGCGATTTTGAGCGCCCGGCGGTGGCAGTAAGGGGAGCCGTCGGGCATGAGCTGGTCGCTGCAATGGGGGGCGCCGGGCATACTGCCGTTGTAGCCGGTGGCCAGGATCTGGCGGTCCTTGACCAGCACCGCGCCGGTGGGCCGGCTGTTGCAGGTGCTCCTCGTGCTCACCAGCTTGGCGATGAGCATGAAATATTCATCCCAGGACGGCCGCATGACTCATCAAAGAAAATCCGCCGGGGTTTTCCGGCCAATGGGGGTGCGGTCAAAATCACTGTCAAAGCTTATCAGGATCAGTCCCTTCTTGGTTGCGGTCATCGGATAGGCATCATCAAAATCAAGATCATAAGTTTCGGCATCAATAATAATATCATAGAAATCTTTTGGGTCCAACCGAATCAGATTAACTGCGCCATTTATGAACAGGTCATCAATAAATTTTCCCAGGAGGTCGCTTTTTCGCAATCTGAGCAAGATGATGGCGATGGAGTGCAGAGAGAAATCGTCATCCACAAAAGTTCTGAGGGCACCTGGTCAAGAAATTTTTCCACCTGGGGAGACTTTTCCTGGTTAAGCAATCTCTCCAGCCAGATATTGGTGTCCAGGAGATACATGGCCTCAGTCGCCCCGCCACTCCATGGCCTTCTTCTGGAGCTCCAAGGCACTATATTGCCGACGGTATTCTTCCAACCCCCCGCCCCAGTCCTGACGGAGTCTGGGTCCCTTCCTCCCGCCTCTTTTGGCCAGCAGAAACTGGATGAACTCAACCACTTCCTGCCTTAAATCCGCTGGGAGTTCCTTAATGAGTTCTTCCAAATTTTCCATGACATTTTCTCAACCGGATGGACTTAGGATGCGTATTTATTGCCATCAGGAAAAGCAACAATTTCAGCCTAGCGTTAAAAATGATTCCAACTGGACAATTAAGCTCACAACAGATCAGGTGAGAACCTGTTTTAAGCGAAATCCAATGTTCGAGGATTCCTTTGCTAAGTAATAAACAATGCGACCTTGAGAGCCGCAGGCTGATCAAAGGGACTGGCACTCTGGCTTGAATGACGAATTTTGATAGTTCCTGGTCACATACTAACAAACTCACTGGCGCAAATCAATCACCAGGGGCGAGGTTTCTTTGTCGCGGTGGATGGATTGAGGCTCCACCAGCTTCACCCGAGGGGTGACGCCGATCCCCTGGGCCAGCTTGGTGGTGAGCTTCTGCAAGAACTCCCGCTGGGCCGTCATCTTGTCAAAGAAGAGCCCCTCCCTAACCTCCAGGCGCACCTCCAGGTAGTCCAGGGCCCCCTCCCGGCCGATGACCAGCTGGTAGACCGGCGCCTCCCCCACCACCCCGGCCAGGATCTGCCCCACCCGCTCCGGGAAGATGTTGATGCCCTTGACCACCACCACCTGATCGGCCCGGCCGGCGATGCGGCTGATGCGGGCCAGGGTGCGGCCGCAGGGGCAGGGGGTGAAATCCAGCCGGGTGAGGTCGCCGGTGCGGAAGCGGATGAGGGGGGTGGCCTCCCGGCTCAAGGTGGTGAGCACCAGCTCCCCCAGCTCCCCGGGAGGGAGCGGCGCGCCGGTGGCCGGGTCCACCACCTCGGGGTAGAAGTGGTCCTCATTGAGGTGCATGCCCTGGCGATGGTCGCATTCGCCGGCCACCCCCGGGCCCATGGCCTCGGAGAGAGCGTAATTGTCGTAGGCGGTCAAAAGCAACCGAGCCTCGATCTCCGCCCGCTGGGCTTCGGTCCAGGGTTCCCCGGCCAGCAAACCCACCTTGAGGTGCAGGGTCTTGGGGTCCACCCCCAGCTCCTCCAGGGCGTCGGCAATGACCCGGGCATAGCCGGGGGTGCTGATGAGCACGGTGGTGCGGTAATCCCGCATGATCTGGACCTGGCGCACGGTGCCGCCGGGCCCGGTGGGGATGACGGAGGCCCCCAGAAGCTCCACCCCGTAATGCAGCCCGAAGGCGCTGGTCATGAGGCCATAGGCCAGGGTCACCTGCACCACGTCGTCCCGGTCCACCCCCGCGGCGGTAAGCACCCGGGCGGCCAGCTTGGCCCAGGTGCGCAGGTCCCGGCAGGTATAGCCCATGACGATGGGGTTGCCGGGGCTGCCGGTGGAGGAGTGAATGCGCACCACTTCCCGCAGCGGTACCGCAAACATCTCATAGGGGTAACTGGCCGCCAAATCATAGCGGGTGGTGAAGGGAAGCCTTGCCAGATCCTCCAGGGATAGGCAGTCCTCCGGCAAAAAACCCAAAGCGTCAAAGCGTTTTTTATAGAACTTGACGTTCTTGTAGACCCGGTGCAGAGTGGCCTGGAGGCGCTCCAACTGCAGCTGCGCCAGCTCCTCCCGGGCCACACACTCCGCTTGCTGGTCATAGATGGGCATGACAGCCTCCCATTGAACTGAGGGGGGGAAGTGGGGCTGACGCCCCCTTACAACATTCCCAGCCCCATTATGCTCAGGGCTGCACCCTCCGTCCCTCTCTTAGGCCTCCTCTTCCTCCCCCAGATACGCCGCAATGACCCGGGGGTGGCTGCGGATCTCTCGGGGGCTTCCTTCCACAATCAACCAGCCTCGGTCCAGCACCAGGATACGCCGGCTCAGGGCCATCACCAGGGTCATGTCGTGCTCAATCAGGAAGAGGGTGATGCCGAGGCCGCCCAGTTTTTCCAGGAGAGTCATGAGGTCTTCGGTCTCCCGGGGGTTGAGACCCGCCGCAGGTTCATCCAGCAAGAGAAGCCGGGGCTCCTGGGCCAGGGCCCGGGCGATCTCCAGGCGGCGCTGCTCGCCGTAGGCCAGGGTGTCGGCCGCCAGCTCCGCCCGATGGGCCAGCCCCACCAGCTCCAGGAGCTCCAGGGCCCGCTGCCGCTGCCGGGCTTCGGCCTGCCGGACCCGCCTCACCGGGAGCAGGGTGGCCAGGGTCCCCACCTCCTGGTGCAGGTGCATCCCCGCCAGGACATTCTCCAGGACGCTCATGCCCCCGAAGAGCTGAATGTTCTGAAACGTCCGGGCCATCCCCAGACGGGCCCGGCGATAAGGGGGTATCCGGGTGATGTCGTGGCCGGCAAAGGTGAGGCGGCCGGCCGTGGGGGGCAGAAGACCGCTGATGAGATTGAAGCAGGTGGTTTTGCCGGCGCCGTTGGGGCCGATGAGAGCCAGGATCTCCCCCTCCTGCACGGCAAAGCTCACCCCATTGACGGCCACCACCCCGCCGAAGGACTTGGTGAGGGAGGCAACGGTCAAGAGACTCATTCCCACACCTCCCGATAACCCTTCCCCAGATACGCCCGCTGCACCTCCGGGTCATCCTGCAACTCTGCGGCGCTGCCTTGAAGGATGATGCGGCCGGTCTCCAACACATAGCCCCGGTCCGCCAGCTTCAGGGCCGCCCGGGCATTCTGCTCCACCAGGAGCAGAGTGGTGCCGGAGCGCTTCAGCTCCCCCAAAATGTCATACACCTGGGCCAGCATCTTGGGCGCCAGCCCCATGGAGGGCTCATCCAGCATCAACAGGCGGGGCCGGGACATGAGGGCCCGGGCAATGGCCAGGATCTGCTGCTCCCCGCCGGAGAGCGTGCCTGCCGGCTGAGCGGCCCGCTCCCGGAGGAGGGGGAAGCGCGCCATGAGCTCCTCCAGATCCCGGCGCACCTGCTGGCGGTCCCGGCGATGAAAGGCCCCTAACTCCAGATTGGCGGCCACACTGAGGGATGAAAAGACCCGGCGGCCCTCGGGCACCAACGCCAGCCCCAGCCCGACGATGCGCTCCGCCGGCAGACGGGTGAGGTTCTCCCCGGCAAACTCCACCACCCCCCGCCTCACCGGCACCAGGCCACAGACGGCCTTGAGCAGGGTGCTCTTGCCGGCGCCATTACCGCCGATAAGGGTCACTACCTCCCCGGCACGCACATGCAGGGAGACCCCCTTGAGCACCACCAGCCGCCCATACCCGGCCTGCACGCTTTTAAGAGTGAGCATGGAGTAGTTGAGCGGGGGAGGGCCAGGGAGCGGTGGCTCCCTGCCCTCCCCCGCACCCCCTCCCAACCCTATAAGGGTTTGGGGGTGGGGGTGTGGGGGAGGGGGTAAGGGCCTGCGGCCCTTAGCCCCCTCCCCCGCACCTTCATCCTCCTTTGCGCAAAAATTTCAGGCTCAGTTTGCCGCCGCCCAGGAGGCCTTGGGGGCGGAAGATGAGCAAAGTGACCAAAAGGGCCCCGTAGGCCAGGTCCTGGTAGTCTTTGAATTGCCGGAAGAGTTCCGGGAGTATGGTCA
>JBBFLF010000009.1:111492-123601 GCA_037481655.1 Desulfobaccales bacterium
ATGTTCCCCACCCCGCCCAGGATGGCGGCGCTGAAGGCCTTAAGGCCGGGAAGCAGCCCCATGCGGGGGTAGGTGGCGTTGTAGTAGAGGGCCATGAGGATGCCGGCGGCGCCGCTTAAGGCCGAGCCCACAAAAAAAGTGAGGGCCACCATGCGGTCCACGTTGATGCCCATGAGGCGGGCGGTGTCCCGGTCCAGGGCGCAGGCGATGATGGCCTTGCCGTAGCGGGTGTATTTGACGAATACCAGGAGCAGGGCCATGAATCCCAGGGCGGTGAGCAAGATGAGCCCCTGGAGGGTGGAGACGGGGAGGCCCGCCAGCTCCACGGTGCGGAACTCCAGCTGCACCGGGAAGGGCCGGTCGCTGGGGCCGAAAAGGAGCAAGGCCAGGCTCTGCAGAAAGATCGAGGCGCCGATGGCGCTCAGAAGCGGCACCAAGGGGTGAGAGCCCCTGAGGGGCCGGAAGGCCACCCGCTCCAGGGCCACGCCCAGGAAGGCTGCAGCCAGCATGCCGGCCAGGAAGGCCCCCACAAGGCCCACCTGTCCGGTGGCCAGGAGCAGGACCGCCACAAAGGCGCCGCACATATAGAGCTCGCCCTGGGCAAAGTTGATGAGGCCCAGGATGCCATAGATCATGGTGTAGCCCAGGGCGATGAGGGCGTAGGCACTGCCGGTGGTGAGGCCGTTGATGAGCTGCTGAAAGAACATGCTGGGGGTAAGGTTCCCCTGGCTTGAGCGTCAGTTCCTGCGGGCCGCAAAGGGCCCGGCCGGTTCACCATATCATGACCTGCCGCCCCTGGACAAGGCCTTGCGTGGGCTTCCGACAACCCCGATGTCCGGGACCTTTCCCACAGGGCTGCCGGGCACAAAAAAGGCGGCCCCCGAAGGGGCCGCCCCGGCCAGCTGCCTCAGGCGAAGGCTTAGAAGTGATAAGCCACGCCGATGTTGCCGCTGAACATGTGCATGGTGGGCTTCAGCTTAAAGGTTCCCTCATACATCACATAGTCGGAAAGAAGGCTGCCATCATCACGGTTGATTAAGCCAAAGGGATATCCAGCAGCCTCATGGATGACGCGATAAGAGTAAGAGGGTTCAACCCAGCGATACTTGAAGAACACATCGATGGAAACATTCTTCAAAGCATAATACCGGAATCCGGCATCCACCGCCAAGCCGATATCCACCGATGATTTGGTTTTGTTAACAATTCTGGTCCGGTAAAAATTTCCGTAGTTGAAGGTCCCGCTTGGGGCAAGAGGATCAAAAGCATCAGGCGGGGTTACGCTCTGCTGCCAGCTTCCGGACCCTCCGCTCTCCAACCAACCGCTGTTAAAAGAGGGAGATTGGCTGCTGATGAACAGGGCCGGGCCCACAGCCACGTAAGGCTGCAGCCGCCCAAAGGGGACTTCGGAGTCAGGGAAGAACCCGTAGCGGGCAGCAAACATGAAGGCGAGAGTAAACATGCGGCCCCGGCTGAAGAACTGGCCGCCTGGCCCGGAGAAGCCGTCAGACCCCGCCTCCGCATAATTGTATGTATAGGTGAGAGAATCCACACCAACAGAACCAGTTTCAGTGTACCTATACCCGTATTGGTTAATGATATTGTTGTTCACCACCTGTTTCCGCAGGTTGGCATTATGGTAAGAAAGATCAATGTAGAAGCCGAAGTATTTCATCCATTCGGGCCAGGCATAGCCGCCGGTGATGCCGGTACGATCGAACCACAGGCCCAGTTTCATCCCGCCGGTGAAGAAGGGGTTGTCGAAACGGCCTGGAAGGGCGAAACGGTTACTTACCGAGCCTGACAGACTGGCTTCCCAAGACCCGCCATTAAACCAGCCAGGGGTGGAAGGGTCAGTTCCTGGGCCACCATTTGCGCTATCGAAGTAAGGAGTTAACTGGGAAAAGCTTTGGCTGTCACTGGCGATGCCGACGCCGCCGATGTAGCCCTCGATGTACATCTCCGCCATGGCCGCCACCGGCACCAGGGCCAGGGCTGCCACCAGCATGCCCACAAGCACCACATTCCTTTTCATGATCATCCCCCTTATAGATGGAAAAGTTTGTGGGTTACATCCCCCGAACCACACAGTACTGCGTCCATTTCCTCCTTTTTCCCCTGATATTCCCGGCCCGCAAGCCGGCGATTTCCATCCAGGGCCATTTTAGGCGAGAGATAAAAACCTTGTCAAGCGGATTTCGCTTCCCGGATAAAAATATTTTTCCGGGAACGGATTATTTTTGGCCCCGCCAGACCCTTCCTGCTGCCGTTGCCCCGTGAGATAACCTGTGGCCCCCTTCTTCCCAGGCCGTCCTCAGGACTTCCGGCTCCTTTCTCACCTTATTTTCGGGGAATATTCAGCTTATCTTAAGACTATCCGGCCGAAAAATTACAAAGAATTTGAATGGTGCCGCCGGGATTGGGTGACTCGGGGGTCCATTCCCCAAGCTCAGCCCACCAGCCGGAGATGGATGTCCACCGCCGGGGCGCTGTGGGTGAGGGCGCCCATGGAGATGAACTGGACGCCGGTGGCCGCCACCCGGGCCAACCGCTCCGGGGTCATGCCGCCGGAGGCCTCGAGAAGCGCCCGGCCGGCCGTGCGGCGCACCGCCTCGACCAGGGTGACCTCATCCAGATTGTCCAGCAGGATGACCTCAGCGCCGGCGGCCAAAGCCTCCTCCAGCTCCGGAAGCGAGCCCACCTCCACCTCCACCTTGAGGAGCTGGTGCACCCCTTCCCTGGCCCGGCGCACCGCCTCAGTGATGGAACCCACCGCGGTGAGGTGGTTGTTCTTGATGAGCACCCCGTCATAGAGGCCGAAGCGGTGGTTCTGGGCCCCGCCCAGGCGCACGGCGTACTTCTCCAAGAGGCGCCAGCCCGGGGTGGTCTTGCGCGTGTCCACCAGGGCCACAGGGTATCCCCTGACCAGGGCCACCATCCGCCGGGTAAAGGTGGCGATGCCGGAGAGGCGCATGAGGAAGTTGAGGGCGGTGCGCTCGCCCGTGAGGATGGCGGAAACCGGTCCGGCCACCTCCGCCAGCACCGTGCCGGGGCCCACCTCCTCCCCTTCCGCCGCCCGGGGGAGAAACCGGAGCGCCGGTGAGAGCTTCTCAAAGACCCGGGCCGCCACCGGCAGCCCCGCCGCCACCAGGGTCTGCTTGGCCCGGATGTGGGCCACACCTTGCTGCTCGGGGGGGATGAGGGCCTGGGTGGTGACGTCCCCGGGGCCGATATCCTCCTCCAGGGCCAGATCAATCAAGCGCTCCACCTGAGACGCGAAGCGAGGGAATAAGGGGTCAAGGCCGGGCATGGGAACGCTCAGTCAGTCTCTTCCTGCCAGGGAATGACACACGGGGAGACAGCCGGGTCTCCCGGAGTGGACCAGGAGTCCGGCACCTCCTGAAAGCAGGCGGTGCAGCCCTTCTCCCCTTCCCAGTAGGGGCAGGCCTCATACAGGCAGAGGCCCGCGGGGGCAATGGGGCAGAGGATGGAGGCTTCAGTCATGACATAGAAATAACGTCGAATGAAAGTGATGCAACCTAAAGGGGCCTCTCTGGGCTATGTGCTTGTGGGAGAGGGGGCCAGGGACCAGAGGCCCCTGCCCCCTCTCCCACACCCTCTCCCCCCACCCCATATGGGTGGGGCGAAAGTTTAATGGAGGGGGCCATTGCTCCTTCCCCCAACACCTTTTCCCCTCGCCTGCGTCAGCTTTTCCCCTGCAGCTCCTGCAGCCGCTGGTGGTGGCTCTTGAGTTTGGCCAGCTTTTCGCTCAGGGCGGCCAGGCGTTCCCGGTCCCGGGCCACCACCTCCGCCGGCGCTTTGGCCAGGAAGTCCTCATTGGCCAGCTTTTTCTGCACCTGGGCCAGCTCTTTTCCCAGCTTCTCCATCTCCCGGCTGAGGCGGCGCTCCTCTTCGGTGAAGTCCAGCAGCTCCGCCAGGGGCATGACCAGTTCCACCCCGGCCTTGGCGGGAGTCACAATCACCGCCTTGGCCGCGGCGGCGGGCGCGCCGGCGGGCGGATTGAGCTCCAGCTTCTGGAGGCGGGCCAGCTGCAGGAGGCTGCGCCGGTGCTTCTCCAACATGGCCAGCCCCTGGGCGTCCTGGCTGAAGCAGAGGATCTCCACCTGGGCGGCCGGCGGGATGTTCATCTCGGCCCGGAGATTGCGGATGGCCACGATGGCCTCCCGGATGAGGCCGATCTCCGCCTCGGCTTCGGGGTTGTCATACGTCGTATCGGGGACCGGGAACGGGGCCACCATGATGCTCCCGGTCTGGCCGGGAAGCTTGTGCCACACCTCTTCGGTGATGAAGGGCATGAAGGGATGGAGGAGCCGCAGGATGGCGCTCAGCACCTCCACCAGCACCGCCTGGGCCCGCTGGCGCACCGCCGCCTCGGCGGTGGGGGCCAGGTCCGGTTTGATGAATTCCAGATACCAGTCACAGAACTCATGCCAGATGAACTGATAGAGCACATGGGCCGCCCGGTCGAACTCATAGGCCTCCAGGGAGTCGCTGACCTCCCGGATGACCTGCTGCAGGCGGCTTAAAATCCAGGCCTCCATGGTACTGAGGGGCGCCTCACCCCGGCCGCCCGCCGGCTCGAAGCCTTCCAGGTTCATGAGGGTGAAGCGGCAGGCGTTCCACACCTTGTTGACGAAATTGCGGTAGCCGATGATGCGCTCCTCGGAGAGGCGGATGTCCCGCCCCATGGCCGCGAAGGCCGCCAAAGAGAAGCGGAAGGCATCGGTGCCGTAAGCTTCCATGAGATCCAGGGGGTCCACGATGTTCCCCCGGGATTTGCTCATCTTCTGGCCCTCGGCGTCCCGGACCAGGGCGTGGATGTAGACCTCCCGGAAAGGCACCTCACCCATGATGTGCAGGCCCATCATCATCATGCGGGCCACCCAGAAGAAGAGAATGTCGAAGGCGGTGACCAGGACGCTGGTGGGGTAAAAGAGCCGCAGTTCCGGGGTGTCGTCGGGCCAGCCCAGGGTGCTGAAAGGCCACAGGGCCGAAGAGAACCAGGTGTCCAGGACGTCGGTCTCCTGCTCCAGATGCACCCCGCCGCAGGTGGGGCAGGCGCTGGGGTCCTGGCGGGCCACCACCAGCTCCCCGCAGTCGCCGCAGGTCCAGGCCGGGATGCGGTGCCCCCACCAGATTTGCCGGGAGATGCACCAGTCCCGGATGTTGGCCATCCAGTCGAAGAAGCTGTTCTCCCAGGTGGCGGGAATGAGGCGGATGCGGCCCTCTTTCACCGCCGCCACCGCGGGTTCGGCCAGGGACTTCACCGCCACAAACCACTGTTTGGACAACAGCGGCTCCACCACCGTGCGGCAGCGGTAGCAATGCCCCACCGGCACGTGGTAGCGCTCCATCTTCTCCAGGAGACCGTCGGCTTTGAGCTCCTTGACGATCTTCTCCCGGCAGCCGAAGCGGTCCATGCCCCGGTATTTGCCGGCCGCGTCGGTCATCAGGCCCCGCTCGTCGATGACCTGGATGGCGGGCAGGCCATGGCGCCGGGCCACCTCAAAGTCATTGAGGTCATGGGCCGGGGTGATCTTCAGCGCCCCGGTGCCGAACTCCATGGAGACGTATGGGTCGGTGATCACCGGGATGTGGCGGCCCAGAACCGGCAGGCGCACCATGGCGCCGTGGTAGGCCAGGTAGCGCTTGTCCTCCGGGTGCACCGCCACCGCGGTGTCGCCCAACAGCGTCTCCGGCCGGGTGGTGGCCACGGTGAGGTGCCCTTCCCGCCCCACCAGGGGATACTTGATGTAGTAAAGATAGCCTTCGTGGGGGTCGTGCTCCACTTCCAGGTCCGCCAGGGCGGTGAGGCAGCGGGGGCACCAGTTGATGATGTAATCCCCTTGGTAAATCAGGCCCTCTTCATAGAGGCGGACAAAGACCTCCCGCACCGCCCGGGAGAGGCCCTCGTCCATGGTGAAACGCTCCCGGCTCCAGTCGCAGGAGCAGCCCAGCCGCTTGAGCTGGCGGATGATGGTGCCCCCGGACTGGGCCTTCCATTCCCACACCCGGGCCACGAAGGCCTCCCTTCCTAAGGCGTGGCGATCCAACCCCTCCTTGGCCAGCATGCGCTCCACCACGTTCTGGGTGGCGATGCCGGCGTGGTCGGTGCCCGGCATCCACAGGGCGTCATAGCCCTGCATGCGCTTGAAGCGGATGAGGATGTCCTGCAGGGTGTTGTTCAAGGCATGGCCCATGTGGAGCGAGCCGGTGATGTTGGGGGGCGGGATGACAATGCAGTACGGGGGTTTCTTCCCGTCCGCGGCGGCCCGGAAAAACCCGGATTCCTCCCAGTAGCGGTACCACTTCTCCTCGATCTGTTGGGGGTTGAAGACCTTATCCAGAACTTCTGCCATAGGGGTTATCTTCCTCGGTGGATGCCGTCAGTCCAAGATCCAAGGTCCAAAGTCCAAAGTCCAAAGTCCAAGGTCCAGAGTCCAGAGTCCAGAGTCCAAGGTTCAAAGTTTAAGGTTCAAAGTTCAAGGTTTTTAATTCAAAGTTTAAGGTTCAAAGTTTAAGGTTTATATTTGAGGGGTAAAATTTAATACCTAAATAGAACAGTTTTTTTAAGGTAAAGGAGGGTTGCCTCGGCCTTCAGCCCTGATAGCCGAGGGGGAGGGGGGAGATCCAACTCCCTTCCCTCCCCCGAAAGCCAGGCGCCACCCCGGCGCGGCGTGGGGGAAGAAGCCCTGTTCCTGCACTACCCTCCCCCACTATATATCACAAAAAGGTCAACAGGATACTAGCGGCAGAGCTTTTCCTTCAGGGCCCGGATCTCCGCCGCCACCAGGCGCTCCGCCACCTGGGGCACCACCTCCCGGGCCAGGCGCTCGATGATCTCCGCCGCCACCTGACGGACGATGACCGCCACCTCCGCCTCCGGCAGGGAAGGGACCGGCGTCTCGGGGACTAGTTCCGGAGCTGGGGCCAAGTCTCTGGGGGCGGCAAAATCCGGGGGCATTTCTTTCAGGGCCGCCAGGAGATCAGCCAGGGAATCGTCGGTTTCGCCAGTGCCAGGCGGGGCCATGGCTGGCTGGGGCGGCTCCTTGAGCTTGGCCAGAAAATCCTCCTCCCCCTCCGCCAGTTCCAGCACCGGCTCGATGGGCGGCTCTTCCACTACCTGGGTAAGGAGGATCACCTCCTCTTCCCCCGCCATGAGGGTTTTATCCACCGTGGCCATCTCCTCTCCCCTCCTGAACCTGAGAGCTGGGTGGCCGCCATCACCACCTGCGCCACCCCTCACTATCCCATCGACCGGACGTCCGGGTTCTTGAGGGGAAAGTGGCTGCGAGCATCAGCGCCGGGCCAGTTCCCGGGCCCGCCAGGTGGCCGCCTGCACCGCATCCATCACCACCCCCCTGAAGCCCCCCTGTTCCAGGGCGTGGAGGCCGGCGATGGTGGTGCCCCCGGGGGAGGCCACCTGGTCCTTGAGGACCGCCGGATGGAGACCCTGGGAGAGCACCATGGCGGCGGTGCCCACCACCGTCTGGGCCGCCAGCTCCAAAGCCAGGGCCCGGGGAAGGCCCATGCGCACCCCACCGTCCGCCAGGGCCTCGATGAACACCGCCACATAGGCCGGACCGCTGCCGCTTAAGCCGGTCACTGCATCCAAGAGGCGCTCCTCCACCACCACCGCCCGGCCCACGGCCTGAAAAAGCTCCCGGGCGAAAGTCAGGTCCTCGGCGGTGGCCCGGCTCCCGGGGGCCAGGGCCGTGATCCCTGCCCCCACCGTAAGGGGGGTGTTGGGCATGGCCCGGAGGATCCGGGCAGAGGGCAGGGCCTCCTCCAGCCGGGAGAGGGTGAGACCGGCCACCAGGGAGATGAGGAGGCGGTCGGCGCTGGCCGGGGCGATCTCGGCCAGCACCGCTTCCGTCACCTGGGGCTTGACCGCCAGGATGACCGCGGGAGCCCTCATCACCTCGCCGTTGTCGGCCGCCGGCCTGACTCCCAGCTCCTCCAGCTCCCGACGCTGGGCCGGGTCCGGGTCGAAGACCGCAAGGTTCTCGGGGGACACCCACCCGGCTCGCACCAATCCCCGCACCAGGGCCATCCCCATGTTGCCGGCGCCGACAATTCCCAGGCGCCGGGGTGTGGGCGCCATGCCTGCCGCCATTGACAAGCGCTCCTTTTCCGGTGATAGTGTCAATTGAGTCCGGCTCCCGCCTCCCCCAACCACCTTAGCCGGGACGCCGCACTCCTGAATTTTTGATGATGAGATACCGGGGCCCCGAAAGGGGATTTCCCTCCGCCGGGCCCTCCCTATTCTGGCACAGGATGAGACAAAACGGCAGGAAAAAAGTGCGGCTGGCCCCCAGAAACGCCGCGAAGTGGAGCCGCCGGCCCCTGCTGGCGGCCCTATTCCTGGGCATCGCCTTGGTGCTGGTGTGGTCCCTGGCCTCCCGGGTCCTGGCCGATGAGCTCCCGGCCCGGGACTTTAACACGATGAACCTGAAAAGGCTGGCAAATCTTGACCATAACCCCCTAACCTTCGTGCTCCTGGGGGACAGCCGGGACCATGGCGGCCTCTTCCCCGTGCTCCTGGAGGAGGTGGCCCGGGAAGAGGGGGTCTCCTTTGTCATTCACCTGGGTGACCTGGTGAACCGCAGCCGCCTGTGGGAATATCAGCAGTTCTTTGCGGACCTGAAGGCCCTGAAGGGACTGCCCCTGCTGGCGATCCCGGGCAATCATGAGCTCAAAGGGGAGGCTCACCTTTTTAGCCAGATCTTCGGTCCTGCCGACCTGTCTTTCCGCCTGGGGGATTATGCCTTGGTGCTGTTCAACAACGCTGCCCGGGAGGGCTTTACTCCGGCGCGGCGCCGCTGGCTGGCCCAGGAGCTCGCCCGCCATGGCGACGCCCGCCTGCGCCTGGTTTTCCTGCACCTGCCCCTCTTCGATCCCCGGCCGGGCCGGGAAAAACCCCACGCTATGCCGGCGGCGGAGGCGAGGCAGATGCTCACCCTCCTGAAAGAGGGCCGGGCGGACCACGTCTTTGCGGGCCACATCCACGGTTACTTCAGCGGGGATTGGGAGGGTCTGCCTTACACCATCAGCGGCGGCGCCGGCACCGCCCTGCACGGGCGGGACCCCCGGCACTTCTTTCACCACTACCTAAAGGTTACCGCCCGGGGGACACGTTTGGAGGTGACCGTCAAACCGGTGGATTTCCCTGCCTCCCCCATACGCTATGAGCCCTGAGTCCTTCCGCCCGCTGCTGGCCGTCACCATGGGCGACCCCGTGGGGGTGGGCCCGGAGATCATCGTCCTGGCCCTGAAGGACCCCACCATCTATGATTACTGCCGGCCCCTGGTGCTGGGGGACCTCACCGCCCTCACCCGGGCCCGGGACCTGCTGGCCCCGGAACTGGCCCTGCACTTGGTGGAGCACCCCCGGGACGGCACCTATACCCCGGGCACCCTGGATTTGCTGGCCCTCTCCCACCTGGACCCGGAGGACTGCCGCTTCGGCCTGCCCACCGCGGCGGCCGGCGCCGCCATGGTCTCCTATATCCTCACCGCCATCCGGCTCTGCCAGGAGGGCCAGGCCCACGGCATGGTCACCGGTCCCATCAGCAAGATGGCCATGCACCTGGCGGGTTTCCATTATCCCGGGCACACGGAGCTCTTGGCGGAAAAGACCGGAGCTCAGGAGGTGGCCATGATGCTGGCCGGGGGAGACTTCCGGGTGGTTTTGGCCACCATCCACGTGGCCTTGGCGGAGGTGCCGGAGCGCTTGAGCCAGGAGGGCCTGGTGCGCCTCATCCGCCTCACCCATGAGTCCTTGAGGCGGGACTTCGGCCTTGCCCACCCCCGCCTGGCGGTGGCCGCCCTCAACCCCCACGCCAGCGAGGGGGGGCTCTTTGGCAGCGAGGAACAGGAGATCATCATCCCCGCGGTCCTGGAAGCCCACGGCGCCGGGGTGGCAGTGAGCGGCCCCTTCCCCGCCGACACCCTCTTCTGGCGTCACGCCCAGGGGGAGTTCGACGCGGTCATTGCCATGTATCATGACCAGGGCCTCATCCCCTTGAAACTCCTGCATTTCATGGACGCGGTGAACATCACCCTGGGCCTGCCCATCATCCGCACCTCGGTGGACCACGGCACCGCCTACAACCTGGCGGGCACCGGCCAGGCCCACCCCGGGAGCCTGAGCGCCGCCCTCCGCATGGCCGCCCACATGGCCCGGCGCCGCTTCAGGGCTTCTGGTTAGCTGGTGGGAGAGGGGGCCAGGGGTCATGAACCCCTGCCCCCTCTCCCAGACCCTCTCCCCCAACCCCATAAAGGGGGTTGGGAGGGGAGTGTGAGGGGAGGGCGGGGGATCTACTGACCCCCCGGCCCTCCCCTTACCCTTTCAGGAGGTTCAGCGGCGGCCGCAGCCCCGGGCGGGCCTTCACCACCCCGAAGAATTCCTGGTCCGGAGAAGCCAGGCCCACTCCCGCCGCCAGCAGCCACGCCATGGCCAGCACCGCCACCGCCCCCTTTGCTTGCATCTGTAAAACCTCACCTTTTGAAAAATTTTGGGAAAGGGGGCCAGGGGTTGTGAACCCCTGCCCCCTCTCCCACACCCTCTCCCCCAACCCCTTAAAGGGGGTTGGGAGGGGAGCGTGAGGGGAGGGCGGGGGAGTCACTACTCCCCCGGCCCTCCCCTCAGTGCCCCAGGCCGTTCAGCGGCGGCCGCAGCCCCGGGCGGGCCTCCACCACCCCGAAGAATTCCTGGTCCGGAGAAGCCAGGCCCACTCCCGCCGCCAGCAGCCACGCCATGGCCAGCACCGCCACCGCCCCCTTTGCTTGCATCTGTAAGACCTCGCCTTTTGAAAAATTTTGGGAGAGGGGGCCAGGGGTTGTGAACCCCTGCCCCCTCTCCCATACCCCTCTCCCCCAACCCCATAAAGGGGGTTGGGAAGGGAGTGTGAGGGGAGGGCGGGGGAGTCACTACTCCCTCGGCCCTCCCCTCACCCCAGTTGTCGCAGGGCCTCGGCGATGCGCACCCGGGTGGCCCGCCAGGCGGGGAGCAGGGCCGCCAGCACCCCCACGCCCAGGGCCACGGCCAGCCCCAGGGCCAGGGTGGGCGGCTTGACCCGCAGGTCCGGGAAATATTGGGTGACCGTGTCGGGAAAGAGCTCCACCGCCGGAAAGCTCAAGAGCAACCCCACCAGGCCGCCGGCGGTGGCCAGCAGAAGTGATTCTCCCAGGATGATGAGGCTCAGGTGCCGGGGACGGAAGCCCATGCTTTTCAGCACCGCATACTCCCCCAGCCGCTCCCGGGCGCTCATGGCCATGGTGTTGGCCAGGACAATGAGAATCACCCCGATGACCGCCCAGGAGACCACCCGGATGGCCAGCAAGATGGCGCTGGTCATCTCTACAAAGCCCAGGTTGAAGGCGGCCTCCGTCTCGGTTAAGGTCTCCGCCAAAGAGTTTTTGAAGGCGGCGTCAATCTTCTGGGCCACCTCCGCGGCCAGCTCCGGGCGTTCCACCTGCACCAGGAACCAGCCCACCGGATCCGCCTGGGCAGGCATGGTCTTTTTCAGGCTCTCATTGAGATAGTCCCAATGGAAAAAGAACAGGGTCTCATCGGTGGAGGGGTATTTGCCCTCGTAGATGCCCTTGAGCACCAGGCGATACTCGCCCTGGAAATAGGTGCCGTTTAAGACGATGACCTCACCCACCCGCCAGCCGAAGCGTTGGGCCAGGCGGCGGCCGGCCACCGCGCCCCGGCGGTCCTGGAGGAGCGCCAGCTTCTGCTCCGGCGGAAGCACAAACTCCGGGTAGCAGTCCAGATAGGCCGGGAGCGAGGCGGCGAACTGGGCAAAGAAGTTCTTTTTGTCCACGTACACGCCTTCAAACCAATAGGCGTAGGCCACCTCCTTCACCCCGGGGATGGCCCGGATCTTGTGGATGTGGGACAGGGGCAGCGGAAACATGAGGGAGACGGCATGGCGGGTCACCAGGCGCACCGGCGAGGAGGCCGCCACTCCCGCGTACCAGGCCTCCACCACGGTGCGCAGGAGGCAGAAGGCCAGGATGGCCACTCCCAGCCCCAGGACGGTGAGGGCGGCCCTTAAGGGGTGTCTCAAGGTGTTCCGCC
>JBBFLF010000010.1 GCA_037481655.1 Desulfobaccales bacterium
CCTCCTCGCCGATGGGGCAGGGCTTCATCTTCTCGGCCCGGTCAAAGATGGTCTCTACGCCCTCAGCCTGGGCCTTTTTGAGCATCTCCACCGTGGCACTATCCACTGAGAGTTTTTCCGGATCCGGCATTTACGGTCCCTCCAGTCGGGTGAAAACGGTTAAGTACAGATAACCTCTTTTGCCGCGCTGATTTTCTTCTACCTACATCTATACACGAAGAGGTGTAAAGGGGGCAAGAAAAAATTTTTTAAGGGACGCGAAATGGTGCAGAAAGAAATTAGGGAGAGCTGGATCTCTTTTCCCCGGAGGCTTTTATAAGGCGCACCACCCGGAAGCCGATGAAGCCATCGGCCTTCTCCGGCGGGGCATATTGCCGGGAGGCCACCCGTAGTTCCCGGGCCCGGGACATCCAGGAGCCGCCCCTCAGCACCCGGGCCTCAGGGTGAGCAAAGGAGGTAGGGCGGGTGGGCGTGAACCGGTCCAGACACCATTCCGCCACATTGCCCGCCATATCATAGAGGCCATACCCGTTGGGCGGAAACGAGCCCACCGGCGCAGTGAAGCGGAAGCCGTCGGCGGCAAAGTCGTTGGGGTAATAGTTGGCCCGAAAGCGCCCGCCGGCATCCGGAGGCTCCGCCCCCCAGGGGTAGGGCTGCCCGATGAGACCCCCTCGGGCCGCGGCCTCCCACTCGGCTTCCGTGGGCAGGCGGTGGACGACCCCGGTCGTGCGGGTCAGCCACTCCGTATAAGCCACCGCCTCATACCAGCTCACCCCCACCACCGGCTGCCTGGGGCCATTGAGGGCCGGATCATGCCAATATAAGGGGGGCCGACGGCCGGTGGCGGTCAGAAACCGGCCATACTGCTCGTTGGTGATCTCCGTGACGCTGATGTAAAACGGCTTCAGCACCACCCGGTATTCCGGGAGTTCGGCGCTGTAGCGCACCGGCTGGTCCGGGGCACTTCCCAGGACATAGGTCCCCCCGGGAATGAGGCGGAAGCGGAGGCCTAGGACTTCCAGGGTCTCCTGGGCCCAGCCCCGGCCCCCCAGGCCCATGCCCAGGAGAAGGAGAAGCACGGCCGTCAGGCGCGTGAGCCCGGCATATACCTTGCCACCCTGCCGCTGCAAAGAGAAACCCCGCTGAAGCAATTGTTCCGGGCCGGCGCCCGGGAACAGGGCCCCGGAAAAGTGGCCGCCGGCCCTGCCATCGGCCCCTGCCCTTTCACCCTGGGAAGAGAAGAGGCGGTCCCCGGTCTCAGGCCCGCCCGGTGGCCGCAGCCTCATTTTATCGCGCAAAACTCAGGACAATGCCACCCGCCGGCGGCAGGCGGTGAAATAGAGCACCGGCCGCAGGGCGTCAGGGGGAAGGCCCAGACGGGCAGCGGCCAGCTCCCGGTAGGCCAGAAGCTGGGGCCGGTAGCGCTCCGCCTCCCGGGACAGGAACTCCTCCCAGGCCATTCCCGCCGGCGGCCGGGAGGATTTGAAATCCACCAGCCACCAGACCTCCCCTTGGCGGGCCAGGAGGTCCGGCCGCCCCCGCCGCACCTCCCGCGGAGCAGACACCCCTTCCAGAAGCCACTCCGGCCGCAGCTCGTCGGCGGCCCTCAGATCCTTCAGGAAGGGATCCTCCAGGCAGGCGACGGCTTCCGCCAGGATGTCCGCGGCCAAGTCGGCGGCTTCCTCCGGAGGGCTCCCGGCGCGGCGCACGGCCGCCGCCACCCCGGCCAGGTCGGGGAGCGGCTCCCCTTTAAGACCCGCCTCCAGGAGCCGGTGCAGCAGCTCCCCCCGTTCCCCGGCAGCAAGGCGCAAGGGGGCCTCCTGCCCCTCCTCCCCCACGGCCGGCCCGGTGCCGTCAGCCACCTCCGTCGCCACCTTAGCCACAGTGGTCAAGGCATAAGGGGCGGCTTCGGGCCGGAAATCCCAGGCCGGGGGCACCTCCGGCGGCGACGCCCCCAAAGCCGCGGGCTCCGGCCATGCCGTCCAGACCTGCACCTCCAGCTCCGGGCCCGGCCAGAAACTTTGGCCCTCCGGGAAGTCCTCAGTCTGGTAGTGCTGACAGAGCCAGCCCAGGGGGCTCTCCCACGGAATGCTGTCCTGGCCGGAGGACGACACCGGCAGGACGGCGGAGAGAAAGAGGCGTCTTTTCGCCCGGGTGACCGCCACATAAAACACCCGCCGGGCCTCCGCCAGGGTCCGCTCCTGCTGGAGACGCAGAAGCTGGCGGTAGAGCAGGCTCTGCTGGGACTCCCAGTACGGCCGGGCCAAGGCCAGGGCGTGGCAGCCGGTGCCGGGAATCTCCTCCAACAGAAACGGGGGATTCTTGTCCGGGCCGGACAAGGGATTCCAGTCCAGAAAGGGCACCAGGACCCAGTCAAACTCCAGGCCCTTGGCGCCGTGCACCGTCAGCAGCTCCACGGGGGAGGCCTGGGCCCGGGGATCCGGAGGCTGATACGCCTCGGCCAGAAAGATCCCGGCCTTCTTCCAGGTGGCCTGGGGCAAGGCCGACTCCGCCCGGGCCAGGAGATCCAGATAGACCCGGGCATTGGCCACCCCCAGGGGGCCCTCCCAGGCCGCAATGCCCTGCCAGGCCTCCACCCGGTCCAGGAACTCCCGGAGCACTTCCCCCAGAGGCAGTCGGCCGGCCGCGGCCTCGGCGGCCAACAGGGCCCGGCCCACCGGCAGCAGCTCCGGCGGGCAGTCTTCTTCCTCCAGGAACCGGGCCAGGCGACGGGGCCACAGCGTCCCTTCCTGCCGGGCGATCTCCGCCACCACCGCCAAAGGCTGGGGCGCCCAGGGCCCCGTAAGGACCCCTCCCCAGGCCAGGTCATCATGGGGGTGACTCAGGGCCTTGGCCAGATTGTGCAGGTGCTGCACCACCCGGCTGTCCGTGAGCTTCAGGCCTTCCCGCACCCGGACGGTCTGGCCGGCGGCCTGCAGGGCAGCCAGGTAGGTGGTGAGATGGGTGCGGGCAAAGAGGAGAATGCCCACCCGCTCGCCAGGCGCCAGGTCCGGGGTAATCCGGACCACCTGGGCCGCCAGCCAGCGGGCCTCCGCCTCCCGGGCCGCAGCCTTGTCCGGGTGCCGAAACACCATCAGACAGGGCGGCTCCCCCTCCGGGGCCCCCGGAGCGGGATGCGCCGGCTTGAAGGGCACCTGTCGCAGTTTGGCCTTTGGGCTCAGTACCGTCTCCCCGAAGACCCCGTTGACCCAGTCGATGAGGCGTCGGGTGGAGCGGAAATTGGTCGTGAGGTCCAGAGGCTGAAGGGGGAAATGGACGCCCTGTTCCTCACACCTGAGCCCCTCCCGGGCCTCCAGGAAGATCTCCACCTTGGCGTCCCGCCAGCCGTAGATGGACTGCTTGGGATCCCCCACCACGGTGAGGGTGCGGCCGCCGTCGGCCGCCCAGCCCTCCAGCAGGCGGCACAGCAGCCGCTTCTGGTTGAGGCTGGTGTCCTGGAATTCGTCCACCAGGAGATGCTTCAGGCGCAGGTCCAGGCGCAGGAGGAGCTCCCCCGGGGGTTCCCGGTCCAGGAGCCGCAACGCCGCCTCCTCCAGGGCAATGAAATCCAGGGCCCCCTGACGCCGGCAGACCTCCTCGTACACCGCCAGGGCTTCCCCCAGGAGAATGACCAGGTCCTGGAGGGCCGCCACTTCCTGGGCAGGGATGAGGGAGGGAGGAACTTCCCGGACCCGGGCCAGCGCGGCCACAAAATCCGCCGGCGATTCCTGCAGCAGCCGGGCCCAGGGGGATTTGCCGAAGCCCGGGGGGAAGCCGTCTTTGACGGTAAAGGACTTGCGCGGAGTGCCCTGCTGGGTGAGAAGGGCCTGGGCCAGGGTCCGCCAGGCCGGCAGGTCCTCCAGCGCGGGGCCAGGAGGGGACGGAGGCAGGTTCTCCCCCAGGGAGGCGCCTTCCCGCCGGAGATAGTCCCGGAACTCCCCCCAGGCCTGCCCCAGCCCATGAGCCGCCAGGCCGGCAGCCAGGGCCTCCAGGTCCGGGGCCAGCACCTGCCCCAGGCGGGTCAGGCTCAGATGCCGATATTCCTCTTCATCCTGGGAGAGGCGGGCCAGTTCCAGAAAATCCCGCAGACAGTCCCGCCGGGAAAGAAGGGTGCCCAGCTCCTGGGCCAGCGCTCCCCAATTATTGTTCAGGCGCACCAGGCGGCGCTCCAGGGCCTGGCGCCCGGGATCATGGGGCGGGCGGGCCGCCAGCCGGCGGCGCAGCTCCTCCAGGGCCTCTTCCTTGAGCCATTGGGCCTCCGCCCCCTCCACCAGGGTGAACTCCAAAGGCAGCCCCGCCTCCTGGGGAGCCAGCGACAGCAGCCGGGAACAGAAGGAATGGAAGGTGAGGATCTGCAGGCGCTCCGGGGCCAGGGCCTCGGTGGGGGACAGCCCCAGGCGGTCCAAATGGCGGAAGACCCGGGAGGCCAGCTCCTGCAGGAGTTGCTGCACCGGAGAGGCATCGGCACCAGAATCCCGGCGATCCACAAAGACCTGCACCACCCGGGTGCGCAGCTCACCCGCCGCCTTGCGGGTGAAGGTGAGGGCCACAATCTCCCCCGGATCCGAGACGGTGCTGAGCAGACCCAGGTAGCGGGCCAGGAGCACTGCGGTCTTGCCGGAGCCGGCCGGCGCCTCAATGTGAAAACTGCCGGCGGGATGCAGGGCCTGCTCCCGGGCCGCCTGGTCCACGGGCGGAGATGTCATGCTTCCGCCTCCTCAGCGCTGCGGTAGCCGCAGAGCAACGGGTAGGGGCAATAGGCGCAGGCCCCCTCGTTGCTGCCCCGGGGAGGCGGCGCCGGCTGGGCCGGGAACTCTCCCGTCTCCAGGCGCCGGGCCAGCTCCCGCAGGCGGTCCTCCCAGGCGGCCATGACCTCGTCCCATTCCTCCCGCGTGCTGCGATAGTCTTCATGCTTCAGATGCCCGTCCCGGGGGGATTTGAGGCTGATAAAGCCGGCTTTCAGTAGCACCGCGGGCTCCGGCGCCGCCACCGCGCCCTGACGCACCGCCAGGAGATACCCGGGCAGCTGATGTTCTTCCTGACGCACAAAGACGGCGGGGCGATTGGGAATGTTGCCGCTTTTGTAATCCCAGACCACGATCTCCCCCCGCTCCGGATGGTGATCCAGGCGGTCAATGCGCCCCCGGACGCTTACGGCACAGTCCTCCGGCGCCAGGCCTTGAAACTCCTGCTCCACCGCCACCCAGCGCCAGCCCTCCCGGAAGCGCTCTTTCTCCAGGGCCAGCCAGGCCGGGAGCAGGCCAGGGATGCTCTCATCCCCCAGCCAGCGGAGTCGCTCCGCCCGCAGGTGCGGATCGGCGGCCAGCGGCGCCAGGGTGGCGTTGACTGCCTCCTCCAGATGCTGCCGGGCCACGGCGTCGTCCCAGGTCCCGCTGGCCTCGAGAACCGCCCCGAAAGTTTGCACAAAGCGGGCCACCACCTGATGGAGCAGCCGGCCGCGGTCCAAGGCGGAGAGCCCCTCCTCCTCTTCGGGGAGAGGTTCCATCTCCAGCAGCACCTCCAAGAGGAAGCGGCAGGGGCAGGAGAGCCCGATCTGGGCATGGGTGAGGCGGATTTCCGTGGGCAGGGGCAGTCTGACCGGCGGGGGAGGCTCCTCAGCGGCCGGAGGCGGCGGCTTCAACGCCGCCTGGATGGCCGGTACCCCCAGCCAGGCCGGGTGCGGGGTGCTCAGGGGATTGAGGCCGGCTTCCTGCCAGTCCCCCACATAGAGATAGGTCCCCACCTGCTCTTCCTCCTCCACCGCCGTCGGGCGGGTGAGGATGAGGTGGGGCGCCACCCCCCTCAGGCCGGCAAAGAGGGTGGCGGCATACCGATATTGTGAGGCGGCGGTGCCGCCCAGCACCTGGCGCTTCTCCCAGGCAGTAAGGAGGGGCAGCGGCCGGGGCGGCCCGGGGAGGTTGCCCGAGGTCATCCCCAGGCAGAAGACCCGGTCAAAGTCCAGCCCCCGGGTCTCCAGCAGGCCGAGTATCTGGAAGCCCGCCTCCTCCCGGCCTTCGCCGGCCAGCTCCACCCTGCCGGCGGCGTGGGTGAGCCAGGCCAGGAAGTCCGGGAGGCTTAAGCTCTCCCCGGCCAAAGCCCGGCCCAGTTCCTCCAGGACCTCCTGCAGGTGGCCCCAGGCGTCCGCCTCCGCTTCGTCCAGTTTTCCCGGAAATCCCAGCAGCTCCCAGGTCTGCCTGAGCCTGAGGCACCCGTCCCCGGCCCTGCCCTGCCAGCCGGCCCAAGGGGAGAGAGCCTCTTCCAGCCGCCTGAGGGCCAGGAGATCGTCCCGGCGCGCTTGCCAGGCCCGATAGAAATCCTCCCAGCCCCGAAAGGGGCCATCGTCCCGGAAACGGCGGTCCAGGAGGGCCAGGCCGTCCCGGGCTTCCCACAGGCGGCCGTAAAAGGGCGAAAACCACAGGGCCGCCAGGTCTTCCCGGCGCTCCCCCCGGACGAAGAAGCTCAAGGGCAGCACCGCGGCGGCAAAGAGGGGCGTGTCCGTCAGCCGGGGCCCCAGGGAGATGTTGTAACGCCAGCCCTCCGGTCCCCCGGCCGGCCCCAGCACCTCCCTAAGCATCCGCCGGAAGGCGGGGAGGTAATTCTCCATGGCCGGGGAGGTGACGGCCAGCCGGTGGGGAGGGAGGCCCTCCTTGACCGCGGCCTCCACCAGCCGGGCCGCCACCCAGGCCATCTCCTCCGCCATGTCTTTAAAGACCCAGGCCTCCCGCACCGCTTGGGGGTCGCCCTGGATCTGCAGGCACTCCACCCAGGTGTGGCGGGCCAGCCGCCTCAGGAACTCCTCCTCCACCGGCGCCGGGGCCGCCAGCCCGGCCACATACACGGTGCCGGGGAGTGACAGCCGCCCGGCCTCCAGGGCATCCAGGAGGATACCCGGCAGCCGGGCGGGGGAGAGCCAGCCCTGCTCTTTGAGCAGCTCCTCATACAGGGCCGTGACCTGCCGGCGCCAGGCCACCAGGGGCGATTCCGTCTCCTGGGGAGGCAGGGCCGCCAACTGGTGCCGGATGAGGAGCTGGTGGGCGTCATCCAGGGCCGCGGCCCAGGCGAGGTCGGCCGCGGTACCTTCCAGCGTGGGCGCGGCGGCGATGGCCTGCTGCCAGAGGCGGAGGCGCACGAGGGGCGGGGGCGGAACCTGGGGCAGCCACAGGCCATCCAGGAGCTCCTGCCACCAGGCCCCCAAGGTGCGGCAGGTCACGGGCTCCCAGGCCCGCTCCCCGGCCGCCAGGGCCTGCAGGCGCTGCTTGTGCCACAGTTGCCTGGCCAGCCTCTGATGCGGCACCAGGATGAGACTGCCCGCCCCGCAGTGCTGCAGCAGATAGTCCTGTAATGCCTGGCAGGAGGAAAAGATGTGGTCTTCAGGCATGCTTTGGCAAGGGTAGCGGACGTGCGAACATATTATGGCATAGACAACTCTTCCAATAAGTTTAGGTCCAAATGAATTATAAAAATTGCCATTTGACCATCAAACTCTTTCTCACCAAACATATTATCACCCTCGGGAATTGGAAAATCCCTATAATCAGCACTTTTAATTAGAAAATTAGAAAATGCGTCGGCTGTGCGATTTACTACATTATTATGAAAACAGGTTATTTCGCCAATATTGAACTGTGTCCATGCCCTTGTAAATTCATATAAATCACGACAAAATTTGGTATTGGCAAAAATTTTCTGTGCTAATATATTTTTAAATAAAATATAAGAATATTTATAGCGTTGAAGAACTTCTTCTATTAAAAAGATATCGTATCTTAAAAATAAAGGCAAAAAATGGAAGCCCCAAATGGCACCTTCAGAGTGTTGGCTATCGGATGGTATTGAGATGTCAGATCGCCTCAGCGTTTTTTTGCCACGTAAGAAGTCGGAAACCAAAGGTGCTGCAATAAATATCATTTCACCTGGGGCTTCCAGAAGGCCAAATGCCCCAAAACACCCACTGGAATTCCTAAATGTTAGATCTTTATTCCCACGAAAAATACCTTTGTTTCCAGAAAAAGGTGGAAAATTTTTTAATAAAAAGAGTTGTTTAACATCAATTCTCCAGCCATTACCCGATGCTTTTTTATTTTGTATAATGCATATGCGTTGTAATATGCGTTTATTCTTATAGGTGACTAAAGATATTACCGCCATATCGCCTAATTCCTTTGAAACTGGTTGGTTAAGATAATTAAACTTAACATAAGAACGCGAGCCATGCAGCATTTTAGCAAAAATTGATATCGGACCATATCTTTGTCCATTCGCCGCTTTTACAAGCTCTTCAACTAGTTCTATCTCGTTATAATTTGATTTATATCCTGTGTCTAATGAGTCATAAAAATTGCTAACTATCTGGTTCTGAAAACTGGCAAATCCATCGTCTTCGGCCAACTCTATAATTTTACGAAAAAGACGCCTCATCGATTTCTTCTCCATCGTTTATTGATTAAAATTAAAAAAATATTTTTGTAATTATTGAGACTAATTGTGAATAAAAAATCAGAATGTTAGGCCAAGTTAGGACGGGAAGGCGCAGCGCCTCCCGCCCCTGCCTGGTTTTATTGATGAGGTTTTGCCGACTCTGGGTGCTCATTCAGCAGGCGGCGCAGTTCCTCACCTTCAAGGACCTCTTTCTCCAGGAGGTGTTGGGCCACCCGCTCCAGGACCTCCCGCTTCTCCGTGAGGATCTCCTTGGCCCGCTGGTAGGCCCGCTCCACCAAGGCCCGCACCTCGGCGTCAATCTCCTGGGCCGTAGCCTCGCTGTAATCCCGGGGCGCGGTGGGCATGATGCCCTCCAGAAACAGGGGCCGCCGCTCCCGCTCGAAGGTGAGCGGCCCCAGCTTCTCGCTCATGCCGTACTCCCGCACCATGGAGCGGGCGATGTCCGTGGCCCGGTAAAGATCGTTGTGGGCTCCGGTGGAGATCTCCTCAAACTTAAGCTCTTCGGCCACCCGGCCCCCCAGCATCACCGCCATGCGGGCCTCCAGCTCGGATTTGGTCATGAGGTAGCGGTCCTCGGTGGGGAGCTGCATGGTATAGCCCAGAGCACCGATGCCCCGGGGGATGATGGAGACCCGGTGCACCGGGTCCACCAGGGGCTGCAGGGCCTCGGCCACCAAGGCGTGGCCGGACTCATGGTAAGCCACGATCTCCTTCTCCCGGGGGTTCATCATGCGGTTTCTTTTCTCCAGGCCCGCCACCACCCGGTCGATGGCCTCCTCAAAGTCGCTCATCTCCACCGCGGCCTTGTTTTTGCGGGCCGCCAGGAGCGCCGCCTCGTTGACGATGTTGGCCAGATCCGAGCCCACCATGCCGGGGGTACGGGCCGCCAGCTTGGCCAGGTCCACATCCGGGGCCAGCTTGACGTTACGGGTGTGGATGCGCAGGATGTCCTCCCGGCCCTTGAGGCTGGGGCGGTCCACCAGGATGTGGCGATCGAAGCGCCCCGGGCGGATGAGGGCCGGGTCCAGGATCTCCGGCCGGTTGGTGGCCGCCATGATAATGACGCCCTTTCTCGTGTCGAAGCCGTCCATCTCCGAGAGGAGCTGGTTCAGGGTGTTCTCCCGCTCCTCGTGGCCCGCCAGGGGGCTTAAGCCCCTGGCCTTGCCGATGGCGTCCAGCTCGTCAATGAAGATGATGCAAGGGGCCTTCTCCTGGGCCTGCTGGAAGAGGTCCCGCACCCGGGCGGCTCCCACGCCCACGAACATCTCCACGAAATCGGAGCCGGTGAGGCTCATGAAGGGCACCCCGGCCTCGCCGGCCACGGCCCGGGCCAAAAGCGTTTTCCCCGTGCCCGGCGGGCCCACCAGGAGCACGCCCTTGGGGATCTTGCCGCCCAGGGTCTGGAATTTGCCCGGGTTTTTCAGGAACTCGATGATCTCCTTGAGCTCCTCTTCGGCCTCCTCCACCCCGGCCACGTCGTTGAAGGTCACCTTGACCTCGTCTTCCATGTAGACCTTGGCCCGGCTCTTCCCCACGCTCATGAGGCCCCCGGCACCGGCGCCGAGACGCTGGAAGAAGTAGATCCAGATGGCCACCAGGACCAGCATGGGCAGCAGCCAGGAGAGGAGCTGGGTCACCCAGGTGCGCTCAGGGATTGCCCGGTATTTGATGCCCTGCTTGTCCAGCCGGTCCACCAGGTCCCGGTCCTCCAGCTTGACGGTGGAAAAGCGCAGCTCCGGGCCGAAGGACTCCTTCAGGCGCTTGGCCAGCTCCGGCTCCTGGCGCTCTTTGGCCAGAAACTCCACCCCCGGCTCCAGCAGGCGGCCGGAGATGAGCTCGGCACTGATGTCCAGGTCGTCCACGCCCTTGATCTCCACCAGACGCCGGAATTCGCTGTAGTTGATGGGCACGGCCCGGCGGCCGGGAAAGTAGCTCTGGAGCACGAGGAACAGGAGCAGAAAGGCAAGGAAATACCACAGGGTCCAGCGAAGGGCGTTGGGCTGCATGCGGGCCTCGTGTGCGAAAAATAAGCTCAGTGTCTGTCTCAGTATAAGAAAGGCACACCCACTTAGCAAGTGAACCCGGCCCGCCCCCGTGGTATGATGCGGGGGATTGTGGGAGAGGGGGCCAGGGAGCGTGGCCCCCTGCCCCCTCTCCCACACCCTCTCCCCCAACCCCTTAACAGGGGGCTGGGAGGGGAGTTTGAGGGGAGGGCGGGGGAGCCGCTGCTCCCCCGGTCCTCCCCTCACAGACTACTTGTCAGACGAGGCAAACTTGCGGCAAGGAGGTCAACCCGGTGAGAGTAATTCATTCTTCCGTGATTCTGGCAATCTGGCTCATGATCTGGCTGCCCGGCAATGCTTGGGCGCAGAAAGCCGCGGCGGAGGTCGCCACCGCCGAGGTGGAGGCCGAAGGCGAGGTCTATGCCAAGCCGGACCAGGCAGTGCTCCTCTTTCACCTGGAGACCGAGGCGGCCACCGCCCAGGAGGCGGCCGGGGCCAACACCCGCCTCTCCGAGGGCTTCCTCAAGGCCTTGAAGACCCTGCTGGGGCCCGAGGAGAGCCTGAAGAGTGTCAGCTACCAGGTCTTTCCCGTATACCAGCAGGTGGAAAGGGGCCAGGGGCCAAAGAAGGTGCAGACCCAGGAAGTGCAGGGCTACCGGGTGCGCCATGCCTTTGAGGTGAAATTGAAAGACCTTAGCCGGCTGGGAAAGATCCTGGATGCCGGAGTGGAGCATGGGGCCACCCGGGTGCGGGGCCCTTTTTACGAACACTCCCGCTTGGAGGAGCTCCAAAAGCAGGCCGCCGCCACCGCCCTGACCCGGGCCCGGCACCTGGCAGAGGCCCTGGCCAAGGCGGAGGGCCTCAAGGTGCGGCGTCTGAAGGTGGTGTCCACCATGGCAATGCCCCGGCCCTTCCGGCCGGCGGCGGCGGAGATGCGGATGATGGCCGCCCCGGCCCCGGAGACGCAGGTGGAGGTGGGCGAAGAGCGGATCCAGACCCGGGTGCGAGCGATCTTTGAGCTCAGCCCCTGAATCCGGGGAGATTTTTCACTCCTGAACTTTACAAAGACCCGGGAGATGGTTACAAATTAAACAATCATCTCTGGGAGGCATTCTGTGGAAGACGTGATCAAACGCGGGGTTGAAATGGCCATCGCCAAAATCCGGCCCTTTCTGCAGCGGGACGGCGGCGATATCGAACTGGTGGACGTGAGCGACGGCATCGTCAAGGTGCGCCTCACCGGCGCCTGCAAAGGCTGCCCCATGAGCCAGATGACCCTGAAGCAGGGCGTGGAAAAGGCCATCATGCGGGAAGTGCCGGGCGTGACGGAAGTCCAGGCGGTGATGTAATCTTGTTATGGGAGAGGGGGCCAGGGGTCACGGACCCCTGCCCCCTCTCCCAGACCCTCTCCCCCAACCCCCTGAAGAGGTTTTTTGTTTCCCTTAAATTCCAGCCCTATCGGCCGCAGGGTGCCACACCGATGGCGCCTGCGGCCTTTCTTATGGGGACCTGCTCACGACCGCGCTTCCCCCCTCAGCCAACCGGGCTCATTCCCCGAACAGCAGGGCGGCCAGCTCCGGCCAGCTCGTGACCTCCGGGAAGGGATGGGGCCGGCGGTTCCAGGGCTGGGCAAAGACGATGGGGGTGATACCGGCCCGGGCCAGCTCAAAGCAGGTCTCCAGGCGGTCCTCCACGAAATACTCGATGGCGTGGGTGTGCAGATAGCGCACCTTGGCCTCCGGGTCGCCGGCGGCCATGACCCAGATGTCCCGGGGCGGCACCCCGGCCAGGGTGCGGTTGAGCCAGAGCTGGATGGGCTCGGCCCGGTCCCGGGCGGTGACAAAGAGCAGGGGCGCCTCCTGGGCCAGGCGGGTGAGAACCTCCACCGCCTCAGGCAGAGGCTGGATGGGCAGTTCGTGCGGCCGGTCAATGAGCTCCCGGATGAGGCGGCGGATGAGGGGCGGCGGCAGGTCGAGACAGTCCTCCAGATGAAAGGTGGTGATGTCCGCCAGGGTGAAGGGATGCGGGCCGTGATGCTCCCGGGCCAGCTCCAGGAAGGTGGTCATGATGTCCGCCACCACCCCGTCGATGTCAAACCCCAGCCGCTCCCGGGGCAGGCCGTTTTTGGGAGGCCACGCCGGCTTCACCCGCCCTCCCCTCCCGGCTGCCCCGCCAGCGCCCGGCTCACTTCGGCCATGATCTCCTGCACCTCCGCCTCGGTGAGATCATACCAGAGCTCATAGGCGTCGGCCACCGCGAAGGACCAGCCGCCCCGGACGTTGAGGCAGGCCAGGACGTCCACCTGGGGAAGGAGTTCCTGAACGGTGCGGCGGCTGCCGGTGGGCACCGCACAGATGACCTCCCCGGCCCCCTTTTCCTTCAGGAAGCGCACCGCCGCCCGCATGGTGTAGCCCGAGGCCAGGCCGTCATCCACCACCATCACCGGGGCCCCCTCCAAAGGCGGATACGGCCGGCCCCCTCTCAGGCGCGCCTCCCTTTCTTTCAGGGAGGCCAGGGTCTTCTGCACCTGGCGTTCGATCTCCTCGGGAGAGAGGCCGAAGCGGGCCACCAGGTCTTCATTGAAGAGGGCCCGGCCCTCCGGGTCCAGGGCGCCGAAGCCCGCCTCGGTGGTCCAGGGGAGCTGGATCTTGCGGACGATGATGAGGTCCAGGGGAATCCGGAAGGCCAGGGCGATCTCCGCGGCCACCGGCACCCCGCCTGCGGGGATGGCAAAGAGGCGCACGCCCCGTCCCTGATACTCCGCCAGGGCGACGGCCAAACGGCGACCGGCGTCCCGGCGGTCCTTAAACACCTGTTCCCGGTCTTTTAAGCGGGGGTCCTCAAGGAGTCGGCCCATCGTCTGGCCTCCTCGTCCTCCAGCAATGCCACCCGGCGGCGGAACTCCGCCTGTCCCAGGCGGGAGGCCTTGAGCCCGGCGGTGAGGTTGATTTCGGAGAGATACAGGTCGCCTTCCGGGGCCAGGAGCAGATCCAGGATGGCATACGGGAACCCGCCCTGCTCCATCACCCGGCGGCAGAAGTCCTGCCAGGCCGCGGGAAAAGGCACCGCTCGGGCTTGGCCCCCCTGGTAAAGATTCTGCCGGAAATCATGGGGGTTGAAACGCTCATAGAGCTCCACCTGGTCTCCCACCAGCACCGCCCGGAAATCCCGGGCCCCGGCCACAAAGGGCTGAATAACCAAAGGATACTCCAGATCGCGCAATCCTGCCACGGCAAGCAGGGCTTCCAGGGAGGGCCAGCGGGACACCCCCAGGCCCAGGTGGGCCCGGGCCCGTTTGCAGACCAGGGGAGTGTCCGGGGGAAAGTGGGCGCTCAGGCCAGAAAGCTCGGCGGCACCGTACACCACCTGGGTGCCCGGCACCATGAATGCGCGGAGCACCTCGGCTTGGGCCGCCTTGGAGCGGCTCAGGGCCTGGGCCAGATAGGGCGGGAAGAACCTCACCCCCCGGGCCAGGAGGTCAATGACCTTGATCTCCTCCCCGGGACGCAGAGGCAGATAGCCCACCACCAGGTCCCCGGCGGCGAGGTGGGGATAATGCCGCCGGAACTCAGTGAGGGAACGGATGATCCGAGGCGGAGACATGGGTTGCGCCGGCAGTGGGGGAAGGACCAGACAGCCGCTGCTTGACCATCAGCGGGCCACCCCGCTTCAGAACTGCCTGCTCCCGGCCCCGGCGCACGTAGATGTCATAGAAATCCACCTGGGCCACCTTGCGCCACTTGCCGGCGATCCGGGTGGGAGGATACACCTGCCGGAAGACGCTCTTGCCGAAACTCCCCAGGATGAGCACATCGGCCCCGGTGCGGTTGAAGTCATACTCCTGGCCCCGGGGATTGAGGAGCACCACCCGCTCCGGAGTGGATTCCACAAAAAAGAAGGCCGGCATCAGGTGGATACGATGCTCATCCGTAAGAAAGGCCAGCTCATATTCCGGAGTTTCGATGAGGCAATCACGGGGGATGCGGGCCTGCAGGAATTCCAGGAGCTTGTGGGGCGGGCTGGTCCGGGTGTTCACCACGGCGGTGAGGATGTCCACCCCCGAAAGGGAGAGGGTGAAGAGCGCAAAGCCGGCCAGGGCCGCAGCGGCCAGACCCCGGGCCCAGGAGGCCATGGGAGCCAGCATAACCTGGGCCAGCCGCACGAGGAGCCACGCGGCCGGTCCGGCGGCCAAAAACAGGGCCGGCAGGGCGAAGCGCTGCCAATAGACCGCAGTGAGATACATGAGGCTCCACAGAGCCCCCTCAAGCAGCCACAGGCGTTCGCCGGCGGTGAAACCCCGGCGCCGCCAAAGCACGGCGAATCCGGCCGTCCCCAGCCACACCAGGGGATGGCCCAGAAAATAGGCCAGACTCTCCGGGTAGAGCCGGCCGATGGTCAGGGGCGTGAAGAATTCGTGGCGGAGGAGGGCCTTCTGCTCCCAAAAATGCCACAAGGCCGCAGGGATGCTGCCCAAAATGGCCGCCTTGAGCAGGAGATAGCCCAGAAGCGGCAGTCCCACCCCAGCCCCCAGGGCCAGAACCCCCAGCAGCAGCCGCCGGGGCTGGCGTCGATGCTCTCCCAGCCACAGCAGCAGGGGCGGCAATACCGCCAAGCCGTAGAACTCCTTGGCATTGACGGCCAGCCCTAAAAGCAGCCCCCCGACGAAGAGAGGCCTGAGGGCAGAAGCTTCCAGGGCCGTGATGATGAACCAGGTACTCAGCAGAAAGAGGCCCAGGGCCGGAATGTCCCCCAGCACCGAGCGGCCCCAGTAGAGGACGTCGGTGGCCAGGAGCGCCAGGGCGACGGCAGTGAGGGCGGCAGCCCGCCCCCAGAGCCGGCGCACCCCCAGATACAGGGCCCCAAAGGCGAGTAGCAGGTATAAGGCGGCCACCAGCCGGCCGGTTTCCACCCCCACCCCCAAAAGACGGTAGGCCAGGGCCACCGGCAGAATCACCGTGGGGCCGACGCTGATGCGATAATCCAGATCGGAGAGTCGGTCCGGGCTTTGGACCGTGAAGGCATAGCGGCCGCGTTCCGCCAGGTTGGCCGCGGTCTCGGAAAAGATGGCCTCATCCCACCAGATGACAGGATAGTTGCCCAGATTGTAGAGCGCGGCCGCGGCCAGCACCGCCGCCAGGAGCAGTTCCGGCCACCCCGCCGACCTCGTGCACGCCTTCATGGACGTCGTTTCACCCTGACCGTCTATCGGCCTCGGCGCGGACTTTCTTAAAGGGCAACATGGTTGGGGGCATGGAAAGCGTGGATAGCCCCGACCATACCCTGCAACTTCACCCATAAAGGGGTGGGGGTGAGGTTTTGGGGGAGGCGGCAGGGGGCCACTGTTCCCTGGCCCTCTCTCCCATAAACCATGTGCCCAACTCATTATAGGGCAGGTGATATCTCTCTGGAAGAAAAAAGTTACATACTGATGGGGGCCGAGGGCCTAAGCTCCCCCGCCAGCCCTCCCACTCCTTAAGGGATGGGGGGAGGGGGCGTGAGGGAGGGGGTAAGGGTCGGCGACCCTTAGCCCCCTCCCCCACCACTCTGCCGGTACACAAATCAGGGCGGGAGCTCCGGCCCCCGCCCTGCCCTTTTCTCCCCTGAATTACAGCCCGACGATCTGGCGGTGCAGCTCCTTGGTCTTTTCCATCCGGGCCCGGTCCCGCTCCGCCACGATCTCCTGCAGGCGGTCCTGGATGCGCTGCAGGATGGGGCTGTTGATATCCTCCCCCCGTTGGTGGGCGTCAATGAGCTGGCGATAGCAGCAGATCATGCGGGAGATCATGCTCACGGCATACTCCCGGCCCTGGACCTTGAGGGTGGCCAGCCCCAGGTTGAGGTAGGCCTTGAGCTCATCCCCCAAAATGGCGAAGGCCACGTTGGGGCTGCGCCGGATGCGCTCGTTCAAGGCCTCGATGAACTCGGGGCTGTGGCCCCGCTTCCTGAGGATCTTGTGGCGCTGCTCGTCGGTGAGGAGGCAGATGCGGAAGCAGCTGCCGCTTCTGTCCGGCCAGCCTTCGTATTCCACGATCTCGTTGCCGTCCTCGTCGTAATAGACCTTGCGCACGTAGCTGTCGGCCACCAGCTCGTGAAAGAGGCAGTTGCCCACCCCGCCGATGCAGCGGTTGCCGTGGATGAGGACCTCGGTCTTGAGCCCCAAAGAGTCGGCGTCGGCCTTGAAGCGGGCCAGCTTCTCCACCGTGTTGATCTCGGTGGAGGCCACGATCTGGGAGGCGCCGTAGGCCTGATAGCGGGCCATGTCCTCTTTGGTGATGATATTGCACCCCACGCTGGCGTGGATGATCAACTCCGGGAAGAGCCGGTGGATCTCCTGCATAACGGCCGGCGTCTTGACGATCACCCCTTCGATGCCGAAGTGGGCGTATCTTTCCACCTTTTTGAGGAGCAAGGGAATCTTGTCCTCGGGGATCTCGGCGTTGAGCGCCACCCGGATCTTGCCCTTCCTTTCCCGGGCCAGGCGCACCGCCTCCTGAATCTGGCTGTCTTCCAGCTCCCAGGCGCATTTGCGCCGGCTGAACCCCTTGGCGCCCACATACACCGCGTCGGCGCCGCTTTCCAGGACGGCGGCCACCATCTCCAGGCTGCCGCCGGGGGCCAAAAGTTCGTTCACCATGTCTCCCACACCTCCCTGAGCCTGGCAGTTGCGGCCTTGGTTTCCTCGGATGCCAGGATCTCAGGTAACCCCCAGGTTTGGTGGGCTCCTGTCACAGGCTTCATGAATATCAGGGGCACAATTCCCCGCCCCTTCTTCGATGCGGCCGGCCGCGTTCAGCGCATCTTTGTTAAGTAATTGTAAATCCAGGCCGCGTCCCGGTCAATCGGGTCAGCTCGGTTCTTTTCAGCTCCGGAGGTAAGTGACCGCCAGCACCAGGGCCAAACCGATCTCCACCGCCCAGGTGAGGAAGTAAATGAGGAGCTCCATGCGGCTGTAGTCCTCCTCCAGGAGGATCCGGTTGGGCTCCTTCAGGATGTCCCAGGAACGCATTTCCATGAGCGATTTGGCTTCAGTCATCGGTCCCCTCTCGCTTTCTTGCCGCCTCCGGGGCAGGGCCAGGTTCCGGGCCCCCCCTCCCCGGTTACGTTTTCACCGTCAACCAACATGGGCCTTACAGCTTGTCCTTCCCCTCGTTATCGGCAGCGGCGACGGTCAGCTGAACTCCGCCAACAGCTCCGCAAGGGGCCGCTCCGGCAGGCGTCCCGCCAGAGGCCCGTCCTTAAGCTGCGGGAAGCTCTCCTCCAGAGTGGGCCGGGGGTTGAGATAGATCACCCCGATGGGGATGCGCTCGCCCCACTCCTTGGCCACCCGGTAGGCCCACAGCTCATCTCCCGGGGCATAATCCGGCCGGGTCTCCACCTCATAGACCCGCTGCCGGTACCACTCATAAGTGTTGATCTTGTTAAAGCTGACGCAGGGCTGCAATACCTCCAGAAAGGCCATGCCTTTATGGGTGAGGGCCTTTTTGTACATCTCGGTGAGGTGCTGGGGCATGCCGGCAAAGGAGCGCCCCACCCAGGAGCAGTCCTGGGCCACCGCCAGGGCCAGGGGGTGAAGGGGCGGATAGGGCACCCCCTGGGGGTGCAGCGTGTCCTTGGTCCCCTGGTCGCTGGTGGGCGAGGCCTGGCCCTTGGTCAGGGCGTAGATCTGGTTGTTGTGCACCACCAAGGTCAGGTCCGGGTTGCGCCGGAAGGCCGCCAGCAGGTGATTGCCCCCCTCGCCGTACTGGTCGCCGTCCCCCACGGTCACTACCACCTTGAGGCCGGGGTTGGCCAGCCGGATGCCGGTGGCCACCGGCAGGGCCCGGCCGTGGATGCCGTTGAAGGTGTTGCATTTGAGGTAGTGGGGGAATTTGCTGGACTGGCCGATGGCCGAGACCACCACCAGATCCTGGGGCCTGATCTCCAGCTCCGCCAGGGCCTGCTTGAAGGCCTTGAGCATGGGGAAATTGCCGCAGCCCGGGCACCAGGCGGATTCGATGCTGTCATAGAGGGAAAGGGGCAGCATCACACCACCCCCGCCAGGCCCCGGAGGATATACTCCGGAGTGAAGGGCCGGCCGTCGTAGCGGCGCACCGCCTGGGTGGCCGTCAGGCCCGTCTCCTGCCTGAGCAGCCGGGCCAGCTGTCCGGAGGCATTCTGCTCCGCCACCACCAGCTTCTGGGCGCCCTGCAAGGCCTTCATCACCGCCTCCCGGGGAAAGGGCCAGAGTTCGCTCAAGTGCACCATCCGCACCGCCACCTTCTCGGCCTGCAGGCGGCTTACGGCCTCGCTCACCGGCCCGAGGCTGGAGCCCCAGCACATGAGCACCACCGGGGCTTCGGGATCCCCGGCAGTGGTGAGACCCCGCATTTCCCCGGCCATGGCAGTGAGCTTGCGCAGGCGCTTGTCGTGCATCTGGACCCGCACCCCCAGGTCCTCGGTGAGGTGGCCGTCAGGGGTGTGTTCGTCGGAGTCGGCCACCACCAGCTCCGGGCCGAAGCCCGGCAGGCGCCGGGGAGAGATGCCGCTTTGGGTGAGGGCGTAGCGCTCATAGACGCCGCCGGCCGGCTTTAGGTCCAGGGCAAATGGGATGCGCCTCGCCGGAAAATCCTCCGCCCGGCAGGTGTGCTGGCTGTCGGCGAAATACTGGTCCGTGAGGATGAAGACCGGGAGCTGGTAGCGCTCCGCCAGGTCAAAGGCCTTCAGGGCCAGGGCATAGCCCTGGGCCGGGGAGCCCGGGGCCAGGACCGCCCGGGGGCCGTCGTCCTGGCCGGCCCAGAGCACGAACTGCAGATCCCCCTGGGAGGTGCGTGTGGGAAGGCCGGTGGAGGGGCCGGGCCGCTGGGCCACCACCACCACCAGGGGCGTTTCGGTCATGGTGGCCAGCCCCACCGCCTCGGTCATGAGGCAAAAGCCGCCGCCGGAGGTGCCGGTCATGGCCCGGGCCCCGGCGTAGCTGGCGCCGATGGCCATGTTGATGGCTGAGATCTCGTCTTCGGCCTGCTCCAGGACCACCCCGTACTTCAGGGACCGCTGGGCCACGGCATTAAAGAGGCTGGTCCAGGGGGTCATGGGGTAGCCGCTGATGAAAGTGAGGCCGGCCATGAGGGCCCCCATCGCCACCGCTTCATGACCGCTCAGCAGCAGGCGGGGCGGGGCGGGCGGGGTGAGCCCGGCCAGGGACACGGGGTGCGGGAACTTCTGGGCCAGCTCCCAGCCCCGGGTGGCGGCCTGCTTATTCCAGCCGGCCACCTCCTCGCCCTTGGCGGCGAAGCTCTCCGCCAGCATTTGCGCCAGCCCGGTGACCGGGACGTCCAGCAGGCCCAGGATGGCCCCGGAGGCGCCGGCGTTGACGGCAATCTCCCCGGCCTTGGTGCCGGGGAGGAGCTCCTCCAGGGAAAGGCCCAGGGCCGCCACCCCGGCGGGCACCTCCTTCACCAGGTCGGCGTCGTAGATGAGAAAGCCCGAGGGCGAAAGCTCCGGCAGGTGCAGGGTGACGGTCTCCTGATTGAGGGCCACCAGAAGGTCCACCCCCTCCCGGGGACCGGCCAGAGGCGCGTCGGAGACCCTGAGGAGGTTGAAGATATGACCACCCCGGATGCGGGACTGGTAGTCCTGGACCACCACCACCCGGGCGCCGGCCCTGACCAGGCTCTTGGCCAAGGGGGTGGTGATGGAGTGCACCCCCTGACCGGCGGCGCCGCCGATGAGGATGTTGAGGTCGATGGGCATTGGGCCTCCGGGGCGGTTCATGAGCCCCTTGTGAAAATTATAATTAACGCCAAGAAGCCCTGATTGTCAATCAAAATCAGGGCCTCAGGTCCGGGGCGATCTCTGCCCTATGGTCAAAAAGTGAGATCGCTTAAGACAGCTGATGGCAGGGGAGCCGGGGTCGTGAAACCCCTTCCCCTTTTCCCGGACCCGCTCCCCCAAAGGGGGTGAAATTTGAAGGGAAGTCGGGGACCTTCAGCCCAAGGCTCTCCCCTTAATGACCACTGGCCCGGCAATCAAAAATTGGCCCATTCCTTGACGGAGTGCCAGAGCTTCTTGAGGAGGCCTTCATCCTGCTGGGGGGCGGGATTGGTTTTGACCTTGGCAGCTTTTTTCCGGCCCCGGGGCTCCTGCACCGTCCCTTCCTCCTTGGCCAGCTCCCGCAGGAGCTCCTCCTGCCGGGGGGTGAGGCTGGTGGGGATGGTGACCCGCACCGTGACCAACAGGTCCCCCCGGCGCTCCCCCTTGGGATAAGGCACGCCCTCGTTCTTCAGACGGATGACCTCCCCGGGCTGGGTGCCGGGGGGGATGGTGAGCTCCTGGGTGCCGGTCAAGGTGGGGATGGTGATGCGGGTGCCCAGGGCCGCCTGCACAAAGCTGATGGGCACCTCCAGCTTCAGATCATAGCCCTCCCGGCGGAAGAGCTCATGGGGCCGCACATGGAGGATGATGTACAGGTCTCCGGGGGGGCCCCCGAAACGGCCCTCGTTCCCCTCCCCGGCCATGATGAGGTGGGTGCCGCTGTCCATGCCGGGAGGAATCTTCACCCGGAGCTTTTTCTTCTCCCGGGCCATGCCCTCGCCGTGGCATTCCGGGCATGGCTCGGCGATGAACTCCCGCAAACCGCCGCAACGGGGACAGGTGGTGGTGATCTGAAAGATGCCGTGGCTGCGGGAGACCACTCCCCGGCCGCCGCACTGGGGGCAGGGGATCTTTCTGGTGCCGGGTTTGGCGCCGGAGCCGCCGCAGGTGCGGCAGTTCACCAGCCGGGGGACCTCGATGGTGACCTCGGTGCCCAGGGTGGCGTCCAGAAAGTCCAGGGTGAGGTCATAGCGCAGGTCGGCGCCCTGCTGCGGCCGGGGCTCCCTCCCGGCCCCGAAGCTGCCGAAGCCGAAGAGGTCCTCGAAGATGTCGCTGAAGGACCGGAAGATGTCGGAGAAGTCGCTGAAGCCGGTGAAGCCGGTGGAGGACACCCCTTCATGGCCGTAGAGGTCGTAGAGGCGGCGCTTCTCCGGATCCCGAAGCACCTCGTAGGCCTCTGCGGCCTCCTTGAATTTCTCCTCCGCCTGCTTGTCGCCCGGATTGCGGTCCGGGTGGTACTTCAGGGCCAGCTTGCGGTAGGCTTTCTTGATCTCCTCCGGGGTGGCGTCGCGGGAGACCCCCAGGATGCGATAGTAATCCTTTTGAGTGGCGGGCATGATCAGGTGAGCCGGGCTTCCACGCTTCTCGTCTTATCCCCCAGCCTGACCTCCTTGTCCCGGCGGTCGTCAATGGCGATGTGGGTGAGCACCCGGCGCACCCCCCGGGCAAAGGGCAGTTCGTGCAGCTCCCGGGCCACAGCCAGGAGTTCCTCGATGGGGCCGTAAACGACGGTGCCCATGTCGGTGAGCTGGTGCACCACCTGGCGCCGGCGTAAGTGAGCCTCGATCTCCGCCAGGTAATCCCCCATGCTGGTGGTGCCCAACCCTACAGGCACAATGCTGATCTCCATCAGTGCCATGGGCGCCTCCCTTCCGCTGCCTTAGGACAAAAGTTGCCGCACCGTCTGCTTCAGCGGTTCCAGGTCCCAGGATTTGGGGACATAGGCATCCGCCCCCACGGCCTGAAGGTCCCGGGGCGGCAGGCAATGAGTGAACAACACCAGGCGGATGCGGCGGTCCGTCCCCTTGACCATGCGGCCCACTTCCAGACCCGAGGCGTCCGGCAGCCGGGCCTCCAGAATGACCACGTCCGGGTGAAAGGCCTCCACCAGCCTGACCCCCTCTGTGCCGGTGGCGGCCGTCACCACCTCATAGCCTTCTTCCAGCAGCTCCTCCCAGCAGAGCCGGCGGATGTTGGCCTCCCCGTCCATTAGCAGGATGCGCGCCATTCGGAACACCCCCTTCCGAAGCGGCGCTCCCCCTGGCCGCGTGTGCGGCCGCGACGCATAAATATTATAATCCTTGCCGGCCTGGCTGTCCAGAGACCCCCGGGGAAATTCGGCCCGGAGAAGGTGGGAAAGGGGGCCAGGGGGCAGTAGTCCCCTGCCCCCTCTCCCACGCCCTCTCCCCCAACCCCTTAAAGGGGGTTGGGAGGGGAGTTTGAGGGGAGGGCGGGGGAGCCACCGCTCCCCCGGCCCTCCCCTCACAATTCTTTTCACGATGGGAGAGGGGGTCAGGGGTCCCAGACCCCTGCCCCCTCTCCCATACCCTCTCCCCCAACCCCTTATGGGGTGCGGGGAGGAAGCGTTCCTCATTCCTTCCTTCCCGGCTCCGTCTCCCCCCGCCGGGCCCGCCAGCGGGCCACCAGCTCGGCTTCCGCCCCTTCCTCCCCCGGCTCATAGAAGCGGCGGCCCCGGAGGGCTTCGGGCAGATAGTCCTGCTTCACCCAGTGGCCCGGGAAGTCGTGTGGATAGAGGTAGTCCCGGCCATGCCCCAGGGCCCGGCCGTCCCGGGAAGCGTCCATCAGATGCACGGGGACCTTGACGGCGCCGGTCTCCTCCAGGGCGGCCTGGGCCTGAAAATAGGCCTGGGTGGAGTTGCTCTTGGGGGCCAGGGCCAGATACATGGTGGCCTGGGCCAAGTGATATTCCGCCTCCGGCAGGCCCACCCACTCGAGAGCCCGGGAGGCCGCGGCCACCTGCACCAGGGCCTGGGGGTCCGCCAGGCCGATGTCCTCGGAGGCCAGGATAAAGAGGCGCCGGAGGATGAAGCGGGGGTCCTCGCCGCCTTTCAGCATCCGGGCCAGCCAATACAGGGCGGCGTCCACGTCCGAGCCCCTGACACTCTTGATGAAGGCGCTCACCGTGTCGTAGTGGGCATCCCCCTCTTTGTCATAGACCAGCTCCCGACGGGGGAGGCACTCCCGGATGACCTCCGGCCCCACCCGCACCCGGCCGTCGGGGTCCGGCGGCGTGCTTAAGACCGCCAGCTCCAGGGTGTTCAGGGCCCGGCGGGCATCCCCCCCGGAGCGTTCCGCCACCAGGCGCAGGGCCTCCTCGGAGACCTCCGCCGGGATACGTCCCAATCCCCGCTCCGGATCGGTAAGGGCCCGGCGCAGGATCACCAGGAGGTGCTCCGGACTCAAAGGCTCCAGGACAAAGACCCGGGAGCGGCTGAGCAGCGGCCCGATGACTTCAAAGAAGGGATTCTCGGTGGTGGCTCCCATGAGGGTGAGGAGCCCCTCTTCCACATGGGGGAGCAAGGCATCCTGCTGGGCCTTGTTGAAGCGGTGGATCTCATCAATGAGCACCACCACCCGGCGGCCCCGGTCCCGGAGGCGCTTGGCCTGTTCCACCAGGCGCCTTAGGTCCGCCACCCCGCTCATGACCGCGCTGAGACTGAAAAATTCACAGTCCAGTTCTTTGGCGATCAGGCGGGCCAGGGTGGTCTTGCCGGAGCCCGGCGGGCCCCAGAAGATCATGGAGGAAAAGAGGCGCCGGGCCCGCATCACCCGCCAGAGGATCTTCCCTTCCCCCACCAGGTGCTCCTGGCCGACAAACTCCGCCAGGGTGCGGGGGCGCAGGCGGGCCGCCAGGGGGGCTTCCGGCGCAAAGAGAGACGGGGTTTCAGGCATGGCTGGTCCCGGCAGCCGCCGCCACCCTCACCGGGGTGCCAAGACGGCTGCCTTTGCCCACCCCCCCTCTCCTGATGCTTTCGGCCTCACATGATGCGGATCTTCTTGGGCTGTTCCGCCGGGGGCTCCGGGACGGGAGCGGGGCGCTCCTCCTTCGGCGGTTGGCGCACCGGGGCCGGGCGCTCCTCCGGCGGGGGCTTGGGCCGGGCGGGTTCCGCCGCCTCCGCCGGTTTGGGCGCGGGTTTGACCGCCTGGGGTTCCGCCGGCCGGGCCGGCTTGGGCTTCTCGGGCAGAGGCGGCCGCTCGGGCACCGGCGCCGGCGGAGAGGGCACTGGCGGGCTCACGGGCTGGAAGCCCTCCGCCTTGGGTGGCGGCGGCAAGGGGGCCGGGGCCGCTTCGGGACCCACCGGCGAGGCGGACAGATAGCGGCTGGCCACCCAGCCGATGCTGCCGTCCCGCTTCACCCGCACCTGGGTCCAGTCTTCGCTCTCACCCAGGGGCTCCACCTCGTCGTTGCGCTCCAGGGCGGCGAGCTTGGGGCAGTCCATGCCGGCGCAGGCCCTCAGATTCAAGCGGGAGGCGTTGACATACAGAGTGGGCCGGGCCGGCGGCGGGGGCGGCGGGGCCGCCGTCGGGGGTGGCGGCGGGGGGATGGGTTCCCGGATGAAGGGCTGACACCCCCCCAAAGCAATCAGAACCAGTATGACGGCCAGAAACGCGGCCCGGCTCATGTCAGGACCCCTCCTCCCGGCTGTCCAAAATCTTCCAGCCGTCGGGGTAACGCTCCAGGGTGATGCGGTAGGCGGGCCTCAAAAGCGAGTAGTCATGGGTCCGCTGGTCATAGAGCTGGATATTCCAGACAATGACCGCCGTGGCCTGGCGCTCGCCTTTGCGCTCCAGATCGGAGATGCGGTAGGAGACATCCTTGATGTCGTAGTTGCGCCACAGCTCCAGGATCTGGCTCTCCAGCCGGCCCAGATCGGGATAGGTGGGGGCATAGCAGGTGAGCCACTTGTTGATGTCCTTGGCCAGGTGGGCGGCCCGGACGCGCTCCGCCACCCGCTCCACCTCCCGGCGCAGGTCCTCCTGGGGGGTGGTGGCCACCGGCGGTCGGGTCGTGGTGGGGATACGGCTCACCAGGCGATAACCGCCATATACCACCAGGACCAGCACCACCACCGCCGCCCCCCACCAAAGCCCGGGACGGCGGCGTTGGGCCCGGGAGCGGCTGTCCGGGCGGGAATAATACGGGGGTGGAGACGTCACGACCTCCTCCCGGCCCGCCGCCATGAGCTTCAGGGGCAGGCCGCATTCCAGGCAGAATTTCTGTCCCGGCACCGCCGGGGCGCCGCAGCGGGGGCAGTCCTGGAGCTGGCCGGGCGGGAGACGGCGCAAAAGCTGACCGCAGCGCTGGCAGAACCGATGTTCCTCCCCATGCACCAGGTCACATTGGCTGCAGTAGTGCATTCCTTCCCCTAACCGGTTGACTCCTCTGTTTCTTTACCACAGGCGCTCCGGGAAAAAAAGAAGTTTCCGCACCAAGGGGCCGGGCCTCTTTGCCCGGGCGGGCGCCGGCGTTTTTTATTCCCTAAGATAACCTAACTGTTTTAAATGTTAAGCAATTTCAAAGTCCCTCCAGCTTTTTCCAAATTTTCTTAAAGTTTCTGCCAAGCCCCTCCGATGTGGTGGCACAAAGGGGAGGCCGGCCGGGTGGCCGCCGGCAGGACCCACCTCCCCGCAATCCACTGTGAGGGGGTAGGACTTGGCCATGACCATCTTGGTTTCCATGCGAAGCGCCCTCCTTGTTGCCCTGCTGGCCGGGGTTCTGGGGGGCTGCGGCACCGCCGCCACCGGAGTGCCGCCCTCGGCCCTGGTGGCCCAGGTAGAAAGCGACAGCCGCACCCGGCAGCAGCTGCAGCAGCAGCTTCTGGCCCAGGCCGGAGCGGTGGCCCCGCCGAACCGCCGGGACTATGAAGTGGGGCCCGAAGACCTCCTGGAGGTGGTGGTCTTCGGCCAGGACAACCTGAACCGCACCGTCCGGGTCACCGGCGACGGCAAGATCAGCCTGCCCCTGGTGGGAGAAGTGCAGGTGGCCGGACAGACCCCCCAGGCCATCGAGAAGCGGCTGGCCGCCACCTACGGCTCCCAGTATCTGCGCCATCCCCAGATCACCGTGTCGGTCAAGGAATTCCGGCACCAGCGGGTGGCCATCACCGGCGCGGTGGACAAGCCCGGCACTTATGAGATGATCGGCCCCCGCACCCTGCTGGAGATGCTGGCCCTGGCCGGCGGCCTCCAGGACAAGCCCGGTGCCGCCAAGGCCGGGGATGTGGTGCACATCATCCGCCGCCATGACGCCCGGGAGGACCGGGGCACCGCCAAGTCCTTCTCCCCCCGGGCCGAGACCATCGTGGTGGATCTGAAGCGCCTGCTGGCTGGCGAGGCCTCCCTTAATGTGCCCATCCGCCACGGCGACGTCATCCACGTGCCCTTCGCCGGCAGTGCCTACGTGCTGGGGGGCGTCCGCCGGCCGGGGAGCGTCACCGTGAAAGACAACCTCACCGTAAGCCAGGCGGTGGCCCTGGCCGGGGGCCTGGACCCCCTGTTGGCCACCTCCAAAGTGAGCGTCACCCGGCGGGATGAGCAGGGGAACGCCATCCAGCTGGCCGCAGATCTGAAGCGCATCCTCAACCGCCAGGAGGAGGACATCCCCCTGAAGGACAATGACGTGGTGGTGGTGGGAGAGAGCGCCCTGCGCAAGGGCCTGTTTATCTTCAAGGAACTGCTTCCTGGAACCTATAGTGGCGCCTATCGGTTCGCCAACTGATCCGGTTCCGGGGCCCAACGCCTAACTTCCAGGCATGACACCTGCAGAGGAAAGACCGATGTTACAGGATAACCGCTCCCCCATGGTGATCCCTGGTCCCGGCACCCCGCCGGCCCGGGAGGTGGAATACTACGCCGACTACTTTCCCGGAGAGTCCCTCACCACCCGGGACTATCTGGGCATCCTGTGGACCCGCAAAAGGTGGTTGTTAGGCACTCTGGTCGGGCTCCTCCTCCTCACCTTGCTCTTCTGCCTGGTGGTCACCCCGGTCTATCGGGCCAGCACCGTCATCCAGATCACCCAGGACAATCCGGGGGCCCGGCTGGGGGATTCCGACGCCTTAAGCACCATTCAGGGAGGCTCGGAGCTGAGCAAGTTCCAGGAGACCCAGAACAAGATCCTGGCCAGCCGGGCCCTGGCCTGGCGCCTCATCGAATCCCTCAACCTGGCCGAGCACCCCGATTTTCACTCGGTGAGCAAGCAAGAGGGTCTCCCGCCGGAAAAACTCAAAAACGACCTCATCGACCTGTTCCTGAAAAAGCTGGAGATCAAGCCCATCAAGGACTCCTTCCTGGTGGAGGTCTCCTTTCTGTCCAGCGATCAGTCTCTGGCCCAGAAGGTGGCCAACGCCCTGCCCAAGGAATATGTCCAGCTGGCCATCGACAGCCGCAGCCAGTCCTTCGTGATGGTGCGGGAGTGGCTGGAGAAGCAACTGGAGCAGATGGGCCAGCGTCTCCAGGCCTCCACCCGCAAGCTCTTTGACTACAGCCGCAAGGCGGACATCTTCGTCATGGAGGATCTGGGGGGCAAGGACACGGTCCTGTTCCAGAAATACGTGGAGCTGGGAGGCCTGCTCACCAAGGCCCAGTCGGAGCGGCTGGCCAAGGAAGCCATCTACCGTCAGCTCAAGGAGAAGGGCCCCGACGCCTCCCCCATCACCAACCATCCCCTCATCGCCAGTCTGCGCCAGGAATATGTGGCCCAAAACGCCAAAGTGGCCAGCCTGGCCCGCATCTATCTCCCCGGCCACCCGGAGATGCAGGCCGAGACCGCCAAGCTCAACGAACTGAGTAGCCGCCTCACCGCGGAGGTGAAGCGTCTGCAGGAGAGCGCCCGGGCCGATTATGAGGCGGCCAGTCGGGCCGAAAAGCTCCTCAGCGAGGCCTTCGAGACCCACAAACAGCAGCTGGCCCACCTCCAGGACAGCCTCATTGACTTTCAGATGCTGAAGCGGGACACCCAGACCACCGAGAAACTCTACCAGGCCCTGTTATCCCGCATGGGGGAGGCCACGGTGGCCAGCACCATGGTGGCCAGCAACGTGGCGGTCATTGACCCGGCGGACCTGCCGGCGGAACCCCATTTCCCCAAAACCCTCCTCTTCCTGGCCCTGGCCGGGGTCATCGGCCTGGGAGGCGGCATCGGCGCCGCCTTCCTGGCGGAATACCTGGACGACACCCTGAAGACCTCGGAGGAGGCCGAGCGCATCTGCCAGACGCCCACCCTGGGGGTGATTCCCGCAGCCACCCCGGAGAAAGCCCTCCCGGGTCCGGATCTCAAGGACCGCCTCCTGGCCCATATCCGCATCTTTCGCAGCCCCTTTGGGGAACAGGGGGAAAAGGAAGAGGGTCAGGCCGATCTCATCGTGGTGGAGCAGCCCCGCTCGCCCATCAGCGAGGCGGTGCGCCATCTGCGCACCTCCCTGATGCTGTCGGCCTCCGGGCAGCCCCCCCGGACTTTGGTCATCACCAGTCCCAACCCCCGGGAGGGCAAGTCCGTCATCTCTTTGAACTTGGCAGCCTCCCTGGCCCAGGGACAGCGGCGGACCATTCTTTTGGACTGCGACCTGAGGCGGCCCCGGCTGCATCAGGCCTTCAAGCTGCCCTCCCAGCCAGGCCTCACCAATTACCTCACCGGCAGCGCCACCCCAGAGGAGATCATCCTTCCCACCTCGGTGGAGAACCTCTGGTTCGTGCCGGCAGGCCCGGTGCCCCCCAATCCCGCGGAACTGCTGGATTCCCCTCGTTTCCGCACCTTCCTGGCCCAGTTGCAGCAGGAATACCACCACATCCTGCTGGACACCCCGCCGGTCCTGGGGTTCAGTGACGCCCGGGTCTTGGCCGCGCTGGCGGACGGGGTCCTGTTGGTGGTCAAGTATCAGGGCACCACCCGGGATTCCGGGCGCCTGGCCCGGCAGCTCTTCGCCCAGGTCCGGGCTCCCCTCCTGGGTCTGGTGCTCAACCAGGTGAATCTCAATGGCCACGGTCGGAATGGTTATTATGGACAGTATTATTACGACCGGTTTTACGGCGACTCCCCTGAAGAAACCCGGGCCTCTGATGGCCTCTGAGGAGAAGCTGCCGGAGGGACAAAAAGAGCGAACATCCACGCGACACCCCGCAGGGACGAGCAGGTGGAGTCATGAAAGAGCATTTTGCCCACAAGACCATCCTCATTACCGGCGCCGCCGGTTCGGTGGGGCAGGAACTGGTGCGCCAGCTCCTGGCCCTGGAGCCGGCGGAGATCCGGGCCATGGACAACAACGAAACCGAGCTCTTCCACCTCCGGGAGACCTATGCCGCCTGCGGCCGCCTCACCGCCTACCTGGGGGATGTGCGGGACGGACGCAAACTGGAGAATCTCTGCCATGGCGTGGATCTTATCTTCCACGTGGCGGCCTACAAGCATGTCACCCTGTCGGAATACAACCCCTTTGACGTGGTCCAGACCAATATTCTGGGGGTGAAAAACGTCATCCAGGCGGCCTTGGCCCACAAAGTCCCCCGGGTGATCTTCACCAGCTCCGACAAGGCGGTGAACCCCACCAATGTCATGGGCACTTCCAAGCTCATGGGGGAGCGCCTCATGACCGCCGCCAACATCGTCACCCCCAACGGCCGCCAGGTCTTCTCCAGCGTCCGTTTCGGCAATGTCATCGGCTCCCGGGGGTCGGTGGTGCCCATCTTTGCGGAGCAGATCCGCCGGGGCCAGCCGGTGACGGTGACCGATGTCCACATGACTCGTTTCTTCATGACCTTACCGGAAGCGGCCCGCCTGGTCCTGGAGGCCGCGGTGCTGGCCTGCGGCGGCGAGGTCCTGGTCACCAAGATGCCGGTGATACGCATCCTGGATCTGGCCCAGGCCATGATCGAGCTTCTGGCCCCGGTGTATGGCTATGACCCCGATGACCTGGAGATCCGCTTCATCGGCGCCCGCTCCGGCGAAAAGCTCTACGAGGAGCTCATGAGCCAGGAGGAGACCGGCCGGGCGGTGGAGCTGGAGAAGATGTTCGTCATCCTGCCGGCCATGCGCAGCTTTTACCAGAAGATCGACTACTCCTATCCGGGAGAGGTCTTCCCCCGAGGGGTGCCCCGGGCCTACGTCTCCTCCCGGGAAAAGCCGATGACCGTGGAGCAGATCAAGAATTATTTGCGGGAAAACGGAGTGTTGCCGGAGGTGACGCGGGAGGTCTCTCCCTGGCCGTTGCCTTCCCGCCGGGAGGTTCCGCCCCTCCAGATCCTTCCGGCCATGCGGGCCTCAGGCAGGGGGTGAGCCATGCGGATTCTGGTGTTAGGCGGGGACGGCTATCTGGGGTGGCCCACGGCCATGCATCTTTCCGCCGCCGGCCACGAGGTCATGGTGGTGGACAACTACTTCCGGCGGCACATCTGCACTGCCCTTAATTGCGAGCCTCTGGTGCCGGTGCCCAACTTGCATCAGCGGGCCGAGCTCTGGCGGGCCCACTCCGGTCTCACCATTCAAGTGGCGGTGGGGGACGTGTGCGATTACCCCTTCCTCTCCCGGGTCTTTCAGGACTTCGGGCCGGAGGGGGTGGTGCACTACGCCGAGCAGCCCTCGGCCCCGTACTCCATGCGGGACCGGGAGAGCGCCCTCTTCACCCTGACCAACAACCTGGTGTCCACCCTGAACCTCATCCACGCGGTGGCGGAATTCCAGCCGGACTGTCACATCGTCAAGCTGGGGACCATGGGCGTGTATGGCACCCCCAACATCGACATCGAAGAAGGCTATCTGGAGGTGGAATACAAAGGCCGCCGGCACACCTTCCTCTATCCCAAGACGCCCGGCTCCCTCTACCACCTCACCAAATCCCAGGACGGGGACATGCTTTATTTCTACGCCCGCATGTGGAACCTGAGGGTCACGGACCTCAACCAGGGGCCGGTCTACGGGCTGAGCGCCGGTCTGGAGGAAGGGGAGGAGCGCCTGGCCACCATCTTCAATTACGATGACGTCTTCGGCACGGTGCTGAACCGCTTCCTGGTGCAGGCGGTGGCGGGCTTTCCCCTCACGGTGTATGGGCGGGGCGGCCAGACCCGGGGCTATCTGCACCTGAAAGATACCCTGGCCTGCATCACCCTGGCCCTCACGCAGCCCGCCGCGCCAGGGCAATACCGGGTCTTCAATCAGTTTGTGGAGACCTTCACCGTCCTGGAGCTGGCCCAGCGGGTCCAGGAGGCCGCCCAGGAGCTGGGGGTGGAGGTGACTATTCGGCGCCTTCCCAATCCCCGCCAGGAGGCAGAGGAGCATTACTACAATCCGGCCCACACCGGCCTCCTCTCTCTGGGTCTCCAGCCCCACTACCTGACCCGGGAGGTGCTGGTGGAGATGCTGCAGATGGTCCGGCGCCACCGGGAGAGGATCCGGCCGGAGTATATCCTGCCCCGCATCACCTGGCAGCCGAGACGCCCGGTGGCTACGGCGGAGCCCCAGCCGCTTCGGCTGGTCACCAATCTCTAAGGAGAATATGCCATGAACCCCAATGGTCTAGAAGAAAAGATCCGGCTGAGCCGGGAAGTCCTGGAGGAGGCCCTCGCCCGTTTCGAGGGCGCTATCGCCCTGGCCTGGACCGGGGGCAAGGACTCCACCACCATCCTACACCTGCTCAAGGAGATCGGCGGCGGGCGGGTGCCCATCCCGGTGCTGAACATCGACACCAGCGTCAAGTTCCCGGAGATCTATGCCTTCCGGGACCGGCTGGCCCGGGAATGGGAGCTCAACCTCATCATTGCCCGTAACGAGGAGGCCATTCGCACCATCCGCATCGCCGCCGACCAGGAGGAGTGCTGCACCCTGCTCAAGACCCAGGTGATTGCCCGGGCCGTCGCGGACCACGGCTGGCAGGCCCTCATCACCGGCATGCGCTGGGACGAGCAGCCCGACCGGCGCCAGGAGGCTTACTTTGCCCCGCGCCCCAACCCCGAACACGTCCGGGTCCACCCCATTTTGCATTTCACCGAGCTGGACATCTGGGCCTACCAGAAAACTCATGACGTGCCTTTCTGTTCCCTTTATCGCCAGGGTTACCGCAGCCTGGGCTGCGCCCCCTGCACCCAACGGGGTGTTGCCGGCGGGGCCGAACGGGCGGGCCGCAACCCCAAAAAAGAAGAGATCATGAAACGCCTCAGGGCCATGGGATATTTTTAGATGGCGCCCTCTCCCCTGTTACGCACCCTGGCGGCGGACTCCCTGCTGGTATTGGCGGTCAAGGTTCTCAGTCTGCCGCTGGGGTATTATTCCCTGATCCTCCTGGCCCGCTATTATGGGGCCGAGGCCCTGGGCACCTATACCCTCGGGGTCTATCTTCTCTCTACCCTGGCGGTCATCTGCCGCCTGGGCTTGGATACCGGCATCCTGCGCTTCTTTGCCGCCTGGGGTCCGGAGACCGGCCGGCAGCGGCTCCTGGGCCTGCTGCTCCCGGCCTTGGGGCTGGTAGGCGGCTTGGGGGCCGCAGCCGGTGGTGGACTCTGGCTCACCGGCCCCTGGCTGGCCGGCCGGTTCCAGGCGCCTGAGCTCCCCATCCTGCTGCCTTGGCTGGCCCTGCTGCTGCCTCTCACCGCCGCGGTGGGGGTCGGTGCCGAAGCCTTGCGGGCCCTGCAGGGGCCGCGGTGGGTGGTTCTGAGCCATGACGGGGTCTTCCCTTTGTTCTTTCTGATTATGATCTGCGCCCTGGCGGGGAAGCCGGGAGCCCAGGCCGTGGCCAGCCTGGGGCTGGCGCTCTGCCTCAGCCACCTGGCCGCCGGCTCCCTCATCGTGGCCCGGCTTCTGGGAGGTTTGCGCCAGCGTCCCGGAGGGCCAGGCCAGGGGCGCCACTTCGGAGCTTTGCTCAGCTATAGCACTCCCCTGTTCCTCAGCGCCCTGGTGTGGCTGGCCTTCGGTTCCCTGGACAGCCTGCTCTTGGGGTGGTTTCAGCCGCCGGCCCAGGTGGCCTACTTTGAGGCCGCCAACAAGACCGCCCTGTTGGTGAGCCTGCCCCTTATCGCCATCAACGCGGTGCTGCCGCCCCTCTTCAGCCGCCTGCATCAGCAAGGGGACCACCGCCAGCTGGAGGATCTCGGTCGGGCCGCCTCCCGCTGGACCTACTACCTGGCCCTGCCTTTGACCCTGGGATGCCTTCTCCTCGCACCCCGCCTGCTGGCCTGGTTCGGAGCAGGCTTCGAGGCCGGAGCCCTGGCGCTTAGGCTCCTGGCCCTGGCGCAGTTGGTGAACGTGGCCTGCGGCTCAGTGGGGTTTCTTTTGGCCATGACCGGGCACCAGGTGGCTCTGACCCGCCTCCTGGCCCTGGCGGCCGTGGGGGGCCTGCCCTTGCTGGCTCTGGGAGCCGCCGTGGGGGGACTCACCGGCTTGGCCGTTGCCAAGGCCCTTTGGCTGGCGGGGGTCAATCTGGCGATGACTTGGGCGGCCTATCGCCGTCTGGGACTGACCATCTTCGCCCGGGACCTTTTCCCGGCCCATCTGGGAGGCGCGGTGGCCGCCGGCATCTTCAGTCTGTTTCTGAACCCCCTGGGACCTGTGGCCGCCTCCCTGCTCTTCGGCCTTGCCTATCTAGGCCTCACCGCCCGACCGGTCCTTCAGGAAATGAGCCTGTTATTTCAGACGCCTCTCAAGGAGGGGACCTCATGACTCTTGCGGGCCCGCCCCATATTGTCCTCATCGTCCTGGACACCACCGGCGCCGGGCATCTGTCCCTTTACGGCTATTCCCGGCCCACCACGCCCCAGATGGTTCGCCTGGCTACGGAGTGCCGGGTCTACACCCGCTGCTATGCCCCGGGATGCTGGACCGTGCCTTCCCATGCCTCCATGTTCACCGGTCTCTATCCCGGCCAGCATGGTGCCTGTGAGGGCAATTTCCTGATCGGGGATAACCTCCAGCACCTTACCGCGGTGCTCAAGATGGCCGGCTACCGCACTCTGGGTATTTCCTCCAACGGTCTGGTAAGTCCTGCCACCGGCCTGTGCGGCGCCTTTGACGACTTCGTCGATTTCGGCCGCCACGATCTCCATCGGTTTTTCCATAACCTTACCGGGGAGGCCCGAAAAGACCCCGGCGAGCTGGGCCGCCGGCTGAAACAGGCGGTGACCCTGAAAGAGGCGGTGGCCCTCGCCGTGGCCTACCTGAGAGAAACCGGCGGGGCGGCGCAGCTCAGCCGCACCGCCTGGCAACTGGCCCGGCGGCTGCTCCGGGATTTTTGGCACCCCAGCCCGGTGGCCAAGTCCGCCGGCTATACCGAAAAGACCTTGGCCTGGGTCCGCCGCACCCTTCGCCGCCTCGCCCGGGAGCCGGAGCAGCCCTTCTTTCTGTTCATCAACCTCATGGAGGCCCACCAGACCTACCGCCCTCCCCTGCGCTGGCGACGCTTCTCCCGCTGGCAGGACCGGGCCTGGGTGGACCCCCAGCGTTTCTACCGCCGGCCGCAGAATTCCGACACGGCGCAGCTGGTGGAGACGTACCGCAACCTCTATGATGACGAAATCCTCTATCAGGATGACGTTCTGGGCCGGTTGTGGGAGACCCTGCGCCAGTCCCCCGCCTTTGAGAATACCGTGGTCATCGTCACCTCGGACCACGGCGAGCACCTGGGCGAAAAGGGGCATTACACCCACATCCTCTCCCTTTACAACGAACTGCTCTGGGTGCCCCTCATCATTCGCTATCCCCGGGGCTGGGCGGCGCCGGGGACGGATGATCGCCTGGTGTCTCTGACCGACCTTTACGCCACGCTGCTTGACCTGGTGGGCAGCCCCCTGCCCCGCCCGGCCACGTCCCATTCCCTCCTGGAGCCCCCCTCCCGGACCACCGCCGTGGCCCAGCTCCTCTACCCGGAGATGTGGCTCACCCAGTGGCAACATCGGGCCCGGCAGGCCGCCGTGGCCCGGGAGACCTTCTCCCCTTCCCGGTTTGCCGTCTTTCTGGACAATGGCCTCAAAATTCTGGAGCGCTGGGACGGGGAGCTGGAAATCTATGACCTGAAAAAAGATCCCGCGGAACAGAACGACCTCCGGCCCCGGCTGACCCCGGAGGCCCTGGCGGAGTTCCGGGCCCTGGTGGCTTTGCACCAGGAGGAGACCGGGTTCTGGACTCGGCGCCGGGAGATTCTCCAGCTTCGGGGGCTGGCGGCGCCGGAGGCGTCCCTGGAGGCCCAGCCATGTGCGGTATATTCGGCCGCATAAATTCCCCTGGGGCCGGGCCGGTACCCGCTGAGCTCTGCCGGCGCCAGACCGACACCCTGCGGCATCGGGGGCCGGATGCGGGCGGGTATCTGTGGGCCTGCTCCCGCACCGGGGCGGTTTATCTGGGCCGGGAAGGTGACGGACTTGCGCCCCCCTCTCAGCCCTGGGACCTCTTTCTGGGGCACCGGCGGCTTTCCGTGCTGGACCTGTCCGAGGCCGCGTCCCAGCCCATGGCGGCGGCCCAGGGGCGCTACTGGATTATCTTCAACGGCGAAATCTACAATTACCGGGACCTGCGGCGGCAACTGGCCGCGGAAGGCATCATCTTTCGCACCGCCAACTCCGACACCGAGGTGCTGCTCCAGGCCTTCGTGCGCTGGGGGGAGGACTGCCTGCAGCGGCTTCGGGGAATGTTCGCCTTCGCCATCCTGGACCTCAAGGAGCGCCGCCTCTTTCTGGCCCGGGACCGGCTGGGGAAAAAGCCCCTGTACTACTATGCCACTTCCCGGGGGCTGCAGTTTGCCTCCGAGCTCAAGGCCATCCTGGCGGACCCGGCGGTGCCCCGGGAGCTGGATCCGGTGGCCCTGGGACAATACTTGCTCTACGGTTATGTCCCTTCCCCCCGCACCATCTACCGTGGTCTGGCCAAACTGCCTCCTGCCCATCTGGCCTGGGTGGACCTGGACCGGCCGGGTGATATGCGGCTCCGGCGCTACTGGCAGCCGGCCGCGGCCGAACCTGAGGAGTCCGTGGGGGCCTGGCAGGAGGAGTTTGAAGCGGAGCTTACGGAGGCAGTGCGCCTGCGCCTGGTGAGCGATGTGCCCTTGGGGGCCTTCTCGTCGGGGGGCCTGGATTCCACCGTGGTGGTGCGGGAGATGCACCGCCTGGGCGCCGGGCCGCTTCGCACCTTTGCCATCGGTTTTCCGGAAGCCGAGGCCAGCGAACTTCCCTGGGCCAGGCAGGTGACGGCCCGCTATCACACCGAGCACACGGAAGAGGTGGTGAGCCCTGATGCCCTGGCGCTTCTCCCCCAGGTGGTGCGTCAGTTTGACGAGCCCTTCGCCGACTCCTCAGTCATCCCCACCTGGATCGTGTCCCGTCTGGCCCGGCGCCAGGTGACCGTGGTCCTGTCCGGTGACGGCGGGGATGAAATCCTGGCGGGCTATCGCCGCTACCATCACGCCTGCCGCCTGGAACACTGGTGGGGCCCGGTGCCGGCATGGCTGCGGCGCCCTCTTATGGGCCTGCTGGCCGTGGCTTGGCCCGCCCGGCTCCGGGGGAAGAGTTTTTGGCAGCGGGCCGCCGGCGGCGACAACCTTTACCGGGCCATTGTCTCCCGGGATCACAGCCTTAGCCTCCTGCGGCCGGAGGTGCGGCCGTCCCCGGCAGACCTGCCGGCCCTTCATCATCATTTCACCGCTGCCTGGGAAGCCGGCCCCCGGGATTTTCTCACCCGCCTCCAATATGTGGACCTCCTCACCTATCTGCCGGAGGATATCCTGGTCAAGGCCGACCGGGCCTCCATGGCGGCTTCCCTGGAGCTGCGCTGTCCGTTGTTGGACCACCGGCTGGTGGAGCTCGCCCTGAGGCTGCCCCGGGCCCTGAAATACGACGGCCAGCGGCAGAAAGTTCTCATCCGGCGCCTCCTCACCGCAGATCTGGGACCGGAATTTGTGGAGCGGCCCAAAAATGGCTTCCAGATGCCCCTGCGCCGCTGGCTCAAAGGGGATATGGCCACCATTTTACAAGGGCGCCTTCTGCCTGCTGATGCCCCCCTGTATCACCTCTGCCGGCGGGAGGCGGTGGCGGCGTTGCTCGGCCGCTTTTTGGGGGGTCAGAAAGATCTCAGCGAGGACGTCTGGCGCCTGCTGGTCCTGGACGAATGGTGCCGGCAGGCCTTGGAGGGTTAAGGGATGCGGAAACTTGCCCGACTTGTGCCGCGCCTGTACGGACGGATTTGCGGTCAGGAGCTCAGTGCCAACCTGCTCCACTTCCAGTTCCTGCCCTCTCACTATTTCCGGCGGCACCTCCAGGCCGACGCCCATCGGCTTAAGGGGCGGCTTTTGGATGTGGGGTGCGGCAACCAGCCCTACCGGCCGCATCTCCCCCAAGTCACTCGCTATGTGGGGCTGGATTACCCGGTGACCCAGGCCCTGCAGGATTTCCAGGCTCGCCCGGAGGTTTACGGCGATGCCCGGTGCCTGCCCTTTGCCGACGGCAGTTTCGATGCGGTCTTATGTTCCCAGGTCCTGGAGCATGTCAATCAGCCGGCCACGGTCTTAAAGGAAATCTCCCGGGTCCTGAAGCCCGGCGGCACCGGTATCCTCTCGGTCCCCTTCATCTACAACGTGCACGTGGGCCCTTATGACTTCTTCCGTTTTTCCCCCTTCGGCCTGAAGGAGTTGCTGGCCCAGGCGGACCTGGAAGTGGAGACCCTGCGCTATCAGGGCGGGGTGGGCACCGCGGTGGTGCAGCTGGTGCACAACTGGGTCTTTTCCGGGCTGGCCCGCCTCAGCCGCCGGAGTGCCCTGGGAGCTGCTCTGGGAGGCCTGCTCCTTCCCCTTCTCCTCATCTGGTGCGCCCTGAACAACCTGGCGGCCCTGGCGCTGGACCGCCTGGACATTGACACCCCCCGCTTTTCCCCCAACCTCTGGGTGGTCTTCCGGAAAGCCGCCAGCCCGGCCGGCGCAGCCGCCTAAGAGCAGCGGAACATATTGAGGGGAGAGTCGGGGGTCAGCGGGCCTCCGCCCCCTGGATCTCCCCCTTCCCACCCTAAGAGCTTTAAGAAACCGGGGCACAAGGCTTTCATTGTCTTAACAAGGGGGATGGGGCCGGGAGAGGTCAGGGCTCCGCAACCCTGGCTCCGTCTCCTCAAAGCCGGCTACCGCAGACTCTTTTTATGGGGGATGAGATGAGGGGAGGGTAAGGGAACAGCGTCTCCCCGGCCATTCCTGCGAACTGCTCCTCACCCCTTTTCACAGATGGGAATAGAGTGGGGGAGGAGGGTGGGAAGGCCCTTCATCCCCCTATTCTTTGCATCCTCAGGCGGGGGAGGGATGGGGGACCGCCGCTCCTGTCAACGGGCGCTGTCATCAATGACGTGGAGCACGGTAAAGCGCCGGGCCAACTCCTCCCGGGCGGCGGCCACCTCCTCCGGCGGCAGGTTTTTCACCCGGATATAGACCTCCCGGTAGCCCTCCTCCGAGGTGGCGGTGGAGGTGAGGAGGCTGATGAAGCGGGCGCCCCGGCTGCGGAGCAGGTCCACCACCTCCTTGATGAGCCCCGGCTTGTCCTCCAGCTTGAGAGCAAACTGGATGCCACCCTGTTGAATGCCGGTGATGTGCATGAAGGCCCGGAAGACATCCGACTGGGTGATGATGCCCGTCAGCCGGCCGTCGTCGTTCACCACCGGCAGGCCGGAGATGGTATGTTCCAGCATGATCTGGGCGGCATGCTCCACCGTGTCGTCTTCCCGCACGGTGATGGGGTTGCGGGTCATGATGTCCTTGACCTGCAACTCCGCCAACAGATAGTAGAGTTCATGCACATCCAGGGTGGTGGCCTTGGAGGGCGAGGCCTCCTTCAGGTCCCGGTCCGTCACCACCCCCACCAGCTCGCCCCCGTGCATCACCGGCAGCCGCCGGAAACGGTGCTGCTTCATCAGGTGGATGGCCTTCATCATGGAGGTGTCGTCGGTGATCGTGACCGGGTCTTTCGTCATCCAATCCTTGACCAGCATCGCAGTCTCCGTGGGTGAGATATAGGCTGCTAGATCCGGGGTTCTTCCCCCTTGACCAGGCGCTCCAGATTGTCCCGATGGCGCAGCAGGATGAGGCCGGAGAAAATCCCGGCCAAAAGCAGGTACACCTTGGAGTCGGAAAACAGCCCCACCGCCAGGGGCATCAGCCAGGCCGCCATCAGGGAGCCGACGGCGAAGACCCGGCTGCGGTGCAGCGCCAGGAGGTAGACCGCCAGGAGGTTGACGGTGGCCCAGGGAGTGAGCACCGCCAGCACCCCGAAGGCGGTGGCCACGCCCTTGCCGCCCCGGAAGCCCAGAAACAGGGAGCAGATATGCCCCAGCACCGCGGCCAGGCCCACCGCGGCCACGGCGCTCTCCTGCCAGGGGCCCAAGGGTGTGAGGTAGAATTTTGCCACCAGCACCGGCAGGGCGCCCTTGAGAGCATCTCCGGCCAGGGTGAGGGCGCCCGCCTGGGGGCCGAGGAGGCGGTAGAGATTGGCCGCGCCCACGTTGCCGCTGCCCGCCTGGCGGGGATCCGGTCCTCCCAGAAAGCGAGCCACCACCAGTCCGGTGGGGAGGGACCCCAAAAGATAACCCCCTGCCAGCAATAGGAAAAATGCCACCATCGCCATGGACCTCCCGCGCGGAAGGAGAAGGCCCCTTGCCTCCCCGCTTCCTGGCCCGGATTTTAAAGAAAATCCGCCCAAAAGCCGATAAAAAAGTTGCGGCCGGGTGCACTCGGGGGGCCTTCCCCCACCTGCATCCCACCGCCTACACTCCCCCGGGACAGAGAAGGGCACGCATGAAGGTCGATCCCCATCTGACGCTGGTGAGAGGAGAATCCACCGCCCCCCGATGCCAGAACTCCTCCCGCCCCCCGGCCTCCCCGCAAGCCGGGCCCCCCTTCCGGGATCTGCTCACTCTGGTCTCCCAGGAGAACCAGCGGGCTCGGGAACTGCAGCCCCACACCGTGGAAGAGGCCCAGCGCCTCCTCAACCACCTGGTCACCACCCTGAAGTCAGAGTCACCGGAGATCCTCTCCGAGACTCACCGGCTGCAGGCGCCCTACCTGATCCGGTTACGATAATCTGACCCTCCATCATTCCTTCCCACTGGGAAAGCAGGGCCCAGAAACCTCCCTTGCTCGTCGGGGCAGCTTCTCCCACCTGGCGAGAATAGCCGGATATCTCACTCCCGCTCAAAAGCACAAGGCCGCGCCCCCCTGGCGCGGCCCCGTTCTTTCCCGGGATTCCTCCCGCTCAGAGATAATTTTCCGCCAACGGCTCGTAATAGCCCTTGGGGTGGCGACAGGAGGGGCACAGGTCCGGAGGATGGTGCCCCCAGACCACATACCCGCAGTTGCGGCAATGCCAGCGGATGGGGTCCTGGCGCTTGAACAGCGTGTCGTTTTTCAGGTGCTCGATGAGGGCCCGGTAGCGGTTCTCATGGAACTTCTCCACCTTGGCGATCTCCCGGAAGGAGATGGCCACCTCCCGGAAACCCTCCTCTTCCGCCACCTTGGCGAAGTCCTGATACATGGTGGTCCATTCGTAATTTTCCCCCGCCGCTGCGGCCTCCAGGTTGCTCAAGGTATCCCCCAGATGAAAGGGGTAGCCTGCGGCGATCTCCGCCTCGCCGGCGCCGCCTTGGGTGAGATGCTGAAAGAAGACCTTGGCGTGCTCCTTTTCGTTGTCCGCGGTCTCTTCAAAGATGGCGGCGATGAAGTGCAGCCCGGCCTTGCGGGCCACACTGGCGTAGTAGGTGTAACGGTTGCGCGCCTGGGATTCCCCGGCAAAGGCAGTGAGCAGATTCTTTTCGGTCCGGGTGCCTTTCAGATTCATCCTCCGTCCCTTCTCTCCTCAACATGGTTGATAAAGTGATAAAGCGCCGGGAAAGGCAGGCGGTGAGACTTGACCCCCCTGCCCCGCCGGCCCGGCCTCAAAACTCCCGGGCCAGCTCCCGGGCTTTTTCCATGGCCTGGCGCCGCTTCTCCTTTGCCACCTCCGGGCCCTGCTCCAAGGTGGGCTCAATCATCAGCCAGCGCAGGTCGCTAAACCCGATGAACTGCAAAATAAGCCTGAGATAGGCGGTCTGCAAGTCATAGGCGGCTGCGGCAGTGCCCTCAGGGTAAGCCCCGCCCCGGGCGCATATGATCATGATGGGCCGGCCGGTGACCAAGCCCTGATAACCCGTCCCCGGGGAGTAGGTGAAGGTGTAGGTGGGCTGCACAATGATGTCCAGATACTGCTTCAGGCGGTAGGGAATGCTGAAATTCCACATGGGGGTGGCCAGCACATACTTGTCCGCCGCGGTAAATTGGCCGATGATCTCCTCCACCCGGCGCCAGGCCGCGGCCTCCTCGGGAGGGTGCGGCTGACCGTGGAGGATATTGTATTTGGCGTTCACCAGAAGGCCGTCAAAGGGCGGCAGGTCAGCCTGAAAGAGATCCAAAGTCTGAATGCTGGCCTGGGGATGCACTTCCTGATAAGCCGCCAGGAAGGCGTCGGCCACAGCTACGGAATGGGACCGCCCCACCCGAGGCGAGGCTTTGAGATAGAGGATCTGGGCCATGGAGGTTCTCCTTGATGCGGGAGGCCGGACAGAAGGCCGTGGAGGTGAAGGGGACGGATGCCAGGGCTCAGGCAAACCTGAGCCACTCCGGTTTCAGGATCAGCAAAAGCCCGATGGCGGTGAGCACCACCCCGCCCAGGAGGTGGGAGAAACGCTGATAGCGGTGGGTCACCCCCAGGTACTCCAGCGTGAGCATGGAGACCACAAACACCACCAGGTCATCCAGCATGAAGACCAGGATGTATAAGGCCAAAAGACTGTAATAGGCCCACGCCGGCAGGGGATTGAGGGACAGGATCTGGGTATAGACCATGGGCAGACCCAACGAGCAGAAGAGCTCCACCAGGTTCACCGCCACCCCCAGGAGAAAGACGCCTGCCGCCGCCAGCCACAGGCTCCGGCGGTCCACCGCCTGCCGGATTTTCTCCAGGAGACTGCGCCGCTGTGCGCTCCCCAAGTAAGGACAGGTGCCGGCGTGGTCCCGCCACCAGGCCCGCAGGTTGGCCACCCCGGCCGCCAGGGCCACCAGGCCGATGCCCAGGCGGATCCAGACGATGAGCCCGAGAAACAGGAAGATATTGAGCCAGGCGGCCAGGAAGAGGAAATAGACCAGCCCTGAACCCAAAATAAACACGCTTCCCAATATCCAACGGCGGGCGCGGTTTTTCATCCCCACAAGCAGGCCGATGAGGAAGACCAGGGCCCACATGGCGCAGGGGTTGAAGCCGTCGAGGGCCCCCAGAAGCAAGGTGAGGCTGATGAGGGACAACTTACCCAGGTCGATCTCCCCCAGCCAGGGAAGGACCAGCCGCTGGGCCTCCTTCTCCCGGGGCAGCCGTGGCCCTGCCGCCTGCCTGAGGGAGGCCACCACATCCGGCCAGCCCTCCTGGGCGGCCGCCCTGAGCGCCTGCCTGAGCGCCGCGCCGCTGGCCGTCTCCCCCTGCCAGCCCACAAAAAACTTAGGCCCCACCACGATGAAGGGCACCGCCGGCAGCTCCGCCCCCAGGGTCTGGGCCACCCGGCGCAGGAGCTCCCGGTGCTCGGCCGAGGTGGTCAATTCCAGGTCCGCCACCTCCAGCCCGGGAAATTCCCGGCCCAGGCGGTGGAGAAACTGCTTTGCCTCCAGGCAATGGGGGCACCCGTGGGCCCAAAAGAAGTACAGGGTAACCCTGGATTGGGCAAGGGTTGCTCGAGGACTCCCGGCCCAGGTCATGACCACGAGGAGGAGAAAAACCAGATAAAGCGACAGTGAGCGACGGGTTCTGGGCATGCGGTCTTCGACCTGCTTAAGGAGGTTTGGCCCCTTCCGTGTCATTGTATCGGCAGGTCTTCGGAAGGGAAAGGGCCCCCTGCCTCAGGCGGGAAAAAGCTCCACCGGCACCAGCTCCCCCTGAAAGATGCCTTCCTGCCCCAAAGGGATGGTCACCAGGCCGTCGCTTTTCACCAAGGGGGAAAGGAGCGCCGAGGCCCCCAGAATGGGGTCGGCCCACAAGGCGTCCCCTTCCCGGCGCAGGCGCACCCGGACGAAGTCCTCCCGGCCGGTGGCCCCGGCCAGGTTGCGGGAGAGGCGGGCCAGGACCCGGCCGCCCCAGGCAGTAGAGGTCTCCTGGACCCCGCTAAGATGAGCCACCAGCGGCCGCCCCAGCACCTGCATGACGATGGCGGCGGAGGCGGGGTGGCCCGGGAGCCCCAGAACCGGAAGGCCGGCGGCCGCCGCCAGGATGGTGGGCTTGCCCGGCCGCATGGCCACCCCGTGGACCAGCACCTCGGCTTGCGGCAGGGATTGGATGGCCGTGAGGGTCAGATCCCGGGTGCCCACGGACGACCCCCCGGAAATGATCAGGAGATCGGCATCGGGAAGGGCCGCCGCCAAAGCCTCCCCCAAGGCGGTGGCATCATCCGGCACAATGCCCCTATACGTGGGGATTCCCCCCGCCTCCTCCACCTGCGCCAGGGTGAGGTAGGCATTGGCGTCCCGCACCTGGCCCGGCCCCGGCGAGGCGGACAGAGGCACAATCTCATTGCCGCTGGAGAGCACCGCCACCCGGGGCCGGCGATGCACCGGCACCTCCGTCACCCCCAGGGCCGCCAGCAGCCCCAGGTCCTGGGACCGAAGCCGCCGGCGGGCGGCAAGGAGCACTTCCCCGGCCCGTACATCCTCCCCGGGCTGCACCACATTTTCGCCGGGCGCCACCGGCCGCCGGACCTCCACGGTGCCGTCGGGGAGCTCGGCGGCGTATTCCACCATGACCACGGCATCGGCGCCGGCGGGCAGCATGCCGCCGGTGGGCAGCCGGGCGGCCTGCCCCGGGGCCAGCCTTAGGGTGGGCGCCTCCCCCATGGCCACTTCCCCCACCAGCTCCAGGTATTGGGGAAGGCCGGGAGTGGCCCCGAAGGTGTCCGCGGCCCGCACCGCATAGCCGTCCATGCCCGCCCGGGGAAAGGCGGGGAGGGCTTCCGGCGCCGCCAAGTCCCGAGCCAGGACCCGCCCCCGGGCCTCGGGGAGAGGCACCATTTCCGCTCCCGTGGGCACAAAGCGGGAGTAAAGGGCCAGAACCTCTTCCCGGGTCTTTAAGCGAAAAAATTCCAATGCTGCCCCCCTTAAGGGGTTGGGGGAGAGGGTGTGGGAGAGGGGGCAGGGGGCTACTGCTCCCTGGCCCCCTCTCCCACAGGCTGTTTTGAGAATTTTTTACTTTGAGTGAGGGGAGGGCCGGGGGAGCAGTGGCATCTCCGCCCTCCCCTCAAATTTCCCTTTCCGCCATTATGGGCTTGGAGGTGAGTTATCTGGTCCTTGCCCTCTGTACCCTAAATCCGGGACAGGATCCGGGCATCCACCCCAAAGACCCCCTTGTCGTAGAGCAGAAGCGGGTTGATCTCCACCTGGTCCAGCTCCGGGTGCCGCTGAGCGAAATTGGCTAGAGCCTTAAGGGCCTGCTTCAGGGCCGCCACATCCCGCCGGGGCTGCCCCCGATAGCCGGTGAGCAGGGGATAACCCTTGATGCCCCGGATGAGCCGGTCCAGGTCCTCCTCATCCGCCGGCAGGAGGCAGAAGGCCACATCGCCGTAGATTTCAGTATAGATCCCCCCCAGCCCAAACATCAGCACCGGCCCGAACTGGGGGTCGGTGACCGTGCCGATGATGACTTCCAGGCCCCCGGGCGGAGCCATGCGGGAGACGGTCACCCCCTCCACCCGGGCCTCCCGCTCCTTCAGGCGCACTGCGGCCATGATCTCCTGGAAGGCGTCTTTCACTTCTTCTGCTGAGGTGAGGTAGAGCTTGACCCCGCCCACGTCGGTCTTGTGGGGGAGATCTGGGGAGGCCACCTTTAGAGCCACGGGGTAACCGAACTGCTCCGCCAGCCGCACCGCCTCCTCGGGGTCGGCGGCCAGAGGCGCGGCGGCCACCGGAATCCCCGCTTTGGTGAGCATCTCCGCGGCCTCCTGGGCCGGGAGGAGGCGCAAGCCAGCCGCCGGCCGGGGTAAAGACACCGAGGGCTGGGTTACCGGCGCAGGCACATGCCGGAAAAACTGGCCCAGGGCCTTGATGCCCCGCTCCGGAGTGGGGAAGACAGGGACGCCTTTGGCGTAGAGCTTTTGCCTTTCTTCCCGCTCCACTTCGGCCCCGCCCAGGAAGATGACCAGCTCCGCGGCGCCCGGGGTCACCACCTCGCTGGCCCCGGGGATGGGGTCGCCGAAGATCACCACCTGGTAGTCATACTCCTGGCGGGTGGCCTCCATGACCTTTTTATAAAGCGACGGGTCGCTGATGACATCCCCGGTGAGGTCCACGGGATTGCCGGCGGCGCAATGCGGCGGCAGCATCTCCCGGAGCTGCGCCTTGAGGGCGGGGCTGGGCTCCGGGGTCTCCAGGCCGTGGCGCTCCGCCTCGTCAATGGCTAAAATGGCCGCCCCCCCGGAGCTGGTGGTGATCATCAGGCTGCGGCCCCGGGGTTTGGGAAGATAAGCCAGGGCCTTGGCGTAATCGAAGAGGTCCTCCAGGGTGTCGGCCCGATAGACCCGGTAGCGGGCAAAGAGGGCGTCATAGACCGCGTCCACCCCGGCCAGAGACTTGGTATGGGAGCTGGCCGCCTCGCCCCCCCTTTGGGTGCGGCCCGCCTTGAGGATGACCAGGGGTTTGGTGCACTCCCTGAGGGCGTCCAGGAAATAGGTGGGGCGCTTGACCCCCTCCAGGTAGAGGGCGATGACCTGGGTGTCCGGGTCCTGGGTGAAATAGGCGATGACCTCGGCTTCGTCCACGTCCACCCGGTTGCCCAGGCTGACGAAGGCGCTCACCCCCAAACCTTCGGCGGCGGCCAAATCCAGGAAAGCGGCGCCTACAGTGCCGGACTGGGAGGCAAAGGCGATGCGCCCCCGGGTGGTGATCAGCGGCCAGGAGGCGCACAGGCTCTGGTGCGGCAGGTTGATCCCCTGGCAATTGGGGCCGATGACTCTCAGCCCCGTGCGGCGGATGACCGCGGCCATCTCGTCCTGGAGGCGTTCGCCGTCGGGCCCGGCCTCGGCAAAGCCCCCGGTGATGACCACCGCCGCCTTGACGCCGCGGGCGGCGCACTGCTCCAGGGTGGCGCTCACCAGCCGGGCGGGGATAACCACCACCGCCAGATCCGGGGCCTCGGGGGTGTCGGTGATGGCCTTGTAGGCCTTGAGGCCCAGGATCTCGTCCGCTTTGGGGTTGATGGGATAGATGGGCCCGGGGAAACCGCCGTTTTTCAGGTTGGCCAGAATGTCATAGCCCAGCTTGCCGGGCACGGTGGAGGCGCCGATGACCGCCACGGCGCGGGGACGGAAGATGGGGGTGAGGCTCTCCAGGCTGTCCATGGGGCATCCTCCCGAGGATGGGGTGTCCGGGTGCCCTGATGATACCATAACCGGAGGGGCCGACAAAGGAGAAGCGCGACAGGAGATCGAGGTGTTTATTCATTTTATTGAATATTTTCGATATGTTAATTCTCTAACTGCCGGATAGACTTTCCTTCAGACCGATACCAAGCCTCCCTTACTCTTGGACAAACCGGGGCGCCAGGCGGTAGCGGGCCGCGGCGGCCCGGCCCTGATTGTGGCTCAGGAGCCCCGCCTGGATCAGCTTGGTGACATATTCCCAGGCGGTCTTGCGGTCGATGCCGAAGAACTCCTCAAAGTCCCGCAGGCGGAACCACTGGCCGGCGGTGCGCCTCAGAAAGGCTTCCAGGCGGTCCCGGTCCAGTTTCCGGTGGCGCCGCTTGGGCAGGAGCGGCTCCAGGCCTTGCAAGGCCTCGGCCAACAGCTCCTCCCGGAGGGGCGGGCCGACGGGAGCCAGGCCGCCGGAGAACAGGGCCTCCCCCTCCCACGGCAGACGGTGATAATAGAGCTCAAACCAGTCATCCAGCCGCTGGGCCACAGATTGAAAGGAGTGCAACGGCATATGCCCCGCCAGACGGTTGACCAGGGCCCGGCGGAGCCCGCTTTTCAGCAGATGCCGCCTCCGGTCGGGGTCCTGGGGCAGCGGCTGGGCCTCCAGGATGACCTCCAGGATGAGGCCGGCCACCAGGGTGCGATTCACCAGCTCATCGGGGTCCTGCCGCTGCATCCGTGCCTCCGGCCTCGGCCACCGGGCCGGTAATTCCCAGGCGTTCCCTGGGGCCACCCCCGCCATCTCCCAGGAGACTGCGCCGCTGGCCACGAGGCTACTCCTTTCTGTCAGGGCGCCTCAGGCTTTTCCTGAAATGTAAATCAGGAAATACCTGAGAACGGGCCCGAATTGCCAGCACCACCGGCACGGCTGACACGCTTCCTTCGGCCGTGAGGATATTTTCACCCCCTCCCCCTTGCCGGGACGCAGCCCCCAGAGGGGATTTTCGGTGCCGGGTGCCTGCCTTTGGTCTTTGCAACCCCCGGGCCAAAGCCTTAGAAAATTATCTTGCTGAAATTATTGACAAATTTAGGCGGCTAATCTCTGGCCCGGCGGGAGTGTCCCGTGACATGTCCCGGACAGGAGAGAAAAAAAGAAAGCAAGGAAATGATGGACTGGGGAGAGGGGGCCAGGGAGCAGTGGCCCCCTGCCCACTCTCCCCAACCCTCTCCCCCAACCCCTCATAATTAAGGGGGCTGGGAGGGGAGCATGAGGGGAGGGCGGGGGAGCCACCGCTCCCCCGGCCCTCCCTTCATAACGTTTTACGCACCCAAAGCGGCGATGATGGCCCGGCAGAAGGCGGGCAGGTCCTCGGGCTTGCGGGAGGTGATGAGGTTGCCGTCCACCACCACTTCGGCGTCCACGAAGGTGGCCCCGGCGTGCACCAGGTCGTCTTTGATGGCGAAAAAGGCCGTGACCTTTTTCCCCTGGAGGATTTCAGCGGAGGCCAGCATCCAGCCGCCGTGGCAGATGGCGGCCACCACCTTGCCCGCCAGGGCCGCCTCCCTGACCAGGCGCACCATGGCGGGGTAGCGCCGCATGATATCCGGCGCGTACCCCCCGGGAATGATGACCGCGTCGAACTCTGCGGCGGAGACCTCCTCGGCGCTGCGGTCCACCTCCACCGGGTAGCCCAGCTTGCTGGTGTGGGTGGGGGCGCTGCCGGAGCCCACCACCACCACCTCAGCCCCCTCCTCCCGGAAGCGCAGCAAGGGGTACCAGACCTCCAGCTCCTGGTACAGGTTTTCGGCCAGGATGGCGATGCGTTTGCCTGTGAGTTTCATCACTGTCCCTCCTGAGACGTGGCGGTCGTATTCTTCTGCCGAAGCAGGGCCGTACCTGAGCCCTCAGCCCGGCCTCGCACCTGATCGAAAAATTCCCAGGCCAAAAGAGGCCGGGGCAGGTGATAACGCAGAAATTCCCTGAGCAGCTCCAGGCATTGCGCCGCCTGCCGGGGCGGAAAGACGAGGCGGCTCAGCCGGTCAGCGGACAGGCTCTGGGCGGCCACCAGCAGCTTCCGGGCCCCGGGGTTGAGCGCCACCACTGGCCCGGCCGCCTTCCCCTTGCAACCGTCACAATACACCCCGCCCTGGGGGATGCTGAAAAGAGCCGGCCCCTGGGGCTCCCGGCCGCAGGCCAGGCACTCCGCCAGCCGCCAGCCGTAGCCCCCCAGCTTCAGGAGATGGGCGGCGCTGGCAAGGAGCAGTGACATGGGGGCGGCGCCCTCCTCCAGCCGGGCCAGGGCCTCTTCCAGGGCGGCAAAGAGGGCCGGGGCGCCCTCCGGTGCGGCCAGCTCGCCGGTGAGCTCCGCCAGCACCGCCGCGGCGGCCAGCCGGGGGAGGTCCCGTCTTAAGCCCGGGAAGGCCCGCACCAGCTCGCCCTTTTCCAGGAACTCCAGCTCCTTCCGGGGCCGGCCGGAGAGCCAGAGTTCCACCCGGTTCAAGGGCTCCAGGACATTGGCAAAGCGCCGGCGGCTTTTTCGGGCATGTTTGGCCACCCCCTGCAGCCGGCCCCGTTCGGGGGTGAGAAAGGTCACCAGGCAATCTGCCTCCCCCAGGGTCTGGACCTTGAGGATGATGGCCGGCGTCTGGACGGAAGCCATGGGTGCAGGGGCGAAAGACTCGGAGGCGCCGGCTCGGGCCTCACGGCAGCCGGTATTTCTCCCGCAGGCGCCGGGACATCTCCCGAAGCCAGCCGAAGGCTGCCGTGACTGTGCGGGTGCGGTCCGGATTGACCAGGCAGCAGCGGGCCGGGGAAAGCAGGCTCTGCGCCAGGAGCTGCTCTTTTTGCACCCCGGCGTCCACCAGGACCTGCCATAAGCCCTCCAGATAGGTGGTGAGCTCCTCCAGAGTGGTCTCCGCGAAGGCGTCCACCCAGGTGGGGACAATCCCCCACACCAATACCCCGCCCCGGTCCAGGAATCTCTTCAGGGGCCGGGCGTAGGCCTTGAGGATCTCCCCGTTGGTGAAGGCGTCCATGGAGAGGATATCCAGGTCCCGGTTAAGGAGGAACTCCCACTCCGGGTTGCCGCACAGGTGAATCCCCCGGGGGCGGTCAATCTGGGCGAAGAAGCGGTCCAGGTCCGCCTTCCCTTGAATATCGGTATAGCCGGACACGGAGCTGAAGATGAACTGCAGCCCCGGCTCATCCACGTACATGAAGGCCCGGGGGTGCTTGGCCTTGAGGCGCATGAGCTGCGCCTGCACCCGCCGGGCCATGAAATCCATCATGAGGGCCCGCACCTCATCGTTAAAGATGATGGGCCGGTCCCGCTCATCCAGCACCTTGAGCCCGAAGCTGATGGGCCCCTCCATCTGTCCCCGGATGGCCACATAGCCGCTCAGATCCAGGGCGAGAAAGCGCTCATAGACGACGGAGTATTCTCCGGTGACGTCGAAGTAACTGAGGTCGTCCCAATGTTCCCACAGCGCCTCCAGCTCGGCGTAGAACTTGGCGGTGTCGAAGCGCAGGGTGTTTTGTTCCGGCAGGAGGATGATGCCGGGGAAATGCTCCGCCGCCTGGACATACATGTCCTCATAGTAACTGTAATGGGGGAGCTGGGGCCAGAAGGGGATGTCCAGGGACAGGGCCAGCTCCAGGGCCGGCTCCACCTCCGTATGGGGGAGGATTCCCATGGCGGTGGTCAGCAGGCCCCCGGGAATCAAGGGTTCGCTCATCGGGGCTCGCAATTCTCAGGATTCAGGCCGCATTCCGCCTTACCGGTCAACGTCTCGGCAGCGGAATCCCGGATTATTGCAGGTAGGGGTTGTAATACGGCATGGTGCCCCAGTCCCTCAGGGCCGGGTCCCGGCTGAAGCCCCAGGGGTCCTCCCATTTGGGGAACTCCGGCACCTCCCGGTAGGTGGTGGGGGCCGGGGTGGCGCAGCCCCCAAGCCCCAGGGTCAGGGCCGCTAAGACACAAAGGAAAGCCAGCTTCATGGTATGACCCTCACTTGCCGACCGTCAAGACAGTCGGTTGCAACTTCTTTCCCTGGGCGTATGGAAGAGGCCTCTTAGGCCTCCCCCAATCCTTCCTTCCAGAATACTCGCCTGTCATTCTCAAAATAAGCAGCGACCCTGACTTGTCAAATCTTCATCTTTGGGTGGGGGCTTAGACGCCTTCCTGCTCCGGAGCGGACAAGGGCAGATGCTTGGCCTGCGCGCCACTTTGGGAATCAGAAAGGCCGAGAAACCGGCCGACACCCGGTGAATGGAAAATCTATCCGAACCGGAAGAGGATCCAGCCACCTGCTGACCCCTTATCCGGCCCCGGACTGTGCTATACTCCCGAATAATAAGCGGGGAAAAAGCCTGAAAAGCCGCAAAGCCGCTCCCATGCGCCACCAGTCTGGCTTACCTTCCAGGGTAAAAAGGCTCCGGCAAGCCGTCGGCCTTGCCCTGTGCCTTCTTGTGGGCGCCTGGACGATAACGGCCCTGGCCCTGGGAGCTGAGTTATCGCCAATAGAGGAGGCCCGGAGTCTGCATGCGCAGGGGGCGGCACTCTACCAGGCCGGCAAATTTCGGGAGGCCCTGCCGCTGCAGCAGCGGGCCGTGCAGCTTTATGAGCAGGCCTTAGGGTCGGAACACCCTGAGACCATCGTCAGCCTCAACAACCTGGCGGAGATGCACCGGGCGCTGGGGGAGTACGCCCAGGCACTGCCGGTGTACCTCCGGGCCCTAAAGGTCAGGGAGAAGACCTTGGGGCCGGAGCACCCCGACACCGCCAACAGCCTCAGCAACCTGGCCGGGCTCTATCGGGCCCAGGGGGAATACACCCAAGCCCTGCCCCTGTATCAGCGGGCCTTGCAGATCCGGGAGCGGGTCTTCGGGCCGGCCCATCCTGTGACCAGCATCAGCCTCAACAACCTGGCGTCCCTCTACCAGTTCTTGGGCGACCATCAGCAGGCTCTGCCCCTGTACCAGCGGGCGGTGGAAATCAGGGAGCGGGCCTTGGGGCCGGACCACCCCGATACCGCGGTGGCCCTCAACAACCTAGCCGGCGCATATGAATCTCTGGGCCGGTATAACGAGGCCCTGCCCCTCTACCGCCGGGCCTGGGAGAACCTGGAGAAGACCCTGGGGCCAGAGCACCCCACCGCCATCGTGAGCCTCAACAACCTGGCCCTGCTCTACCAGACCCCGCTTTGCCCTCAAAGAACCCCTTCCCCTTCATGCCGCCCGGGATGTGGCCCTCGTCGTCATTGATTAAGAGACCTACCGGCGGGTGAACCAGCCGCTGATCTTCTACCACACCTACATCGCCCAGGTGATGGATTACCTGGGGCGCTGCGGGGTGAAAGTCATCGGCCTGGACCTGGAGCTCCCCTCCATCTTCCTGGAGGAGCGGGTCAAGGGCGGGTATGACAGCGTTTATGTCCGGGCGCTTTTGGCGGCGAAAAGACAAAGGATGGAGGTGGTCATCGTCTTTTCCTCCGGCGTCCATCCCCCCTTGCCCACTTATCTCGCCGCCGTGGGCCGGGAGAATCTGGCGGCCTGCACCCTCACCCTGGACCGGGATGATTTCGTCCGCCGGCAAAAGCTCCGCTTCGGATCAGTACGGTCACGGCACCGCGGTGGCCAGTATTATCTGCAACATTGCCCCCAACGCCCGCATTGTGGATATCCGGGTCCTGGACGCCCGCACCGTGGGCGCCGGGGACGCCCTCATCGCCGGCCTCCGCCATGCCGTGGACCATAAGATCCGCATCCTCAACCTGAGTCTGGCGGCCAAGGCGGCCTTTGCCGCCAAACTGCGCCCCTTATGCGAGACCGCCTATCGCCAGAACCAGCTGGTGGTTGCCGCCCGCCGCAACATGCCCCTGACCGACGACGGTTTTCCGGCGGAGTTCTCCTCCAGCATCGGGGTGGATGTGGGGAAATTCATGGATTATTTTCACCTCAAGTTCCGGCCAGACCACGCCATCGAGTTCATCGCCCACGGAGAGGAGGTGGTGGTGGCCGCGGCGGGCGGCGGCTACACCACCATGACGGGGACCAGCTTTGCCACGCCGGCGGTCTCCGGCCTCTGCGCCCTCCTGGTGGGGGCCTTCCCGGACCTGCGCCCTTTTGAGGTGAAAAGCGTCCTCCGCTGGTTCTCGGATTAGCAGGCGGATTCGGGCGGGTCGTTAAAGTGGCCTGGGAAGAGAACTTTCCTCCTATCTCCGGAGTCTTCTTTCAATTCTCAAGGGGATTTGGCTCAGGGCTTCATGGGCAGATCTTCGTGCTTCATCGTGAGGCGAAACTTTTTGAGAAAGCCGGCACAGATGTTATAATCCCCCGAAATTTCCGGATGTGTACCTCTCCCATGGATCCCAAAGACCGCCTGATCTTTCCCCTGGATGTGCCGAGCAAAGAGGAGGCCAAACGGTTCATTGAGCTCTTAAGGGACAAAGTGGGCCTCTTCAAAGTGGGGCTGGAGCTCTTCATGGCCGAAGGCCCCAGCTTCCTGAAATTCATGGCGGATGAAGCGGGGGTGGAGTACTTCCTGGACCTGAAATTCCATGACATTCCGGCCACGGTCTTAAGGGCCCAGGCCCAGATTATGAAAGGCGCCAGGCTGGCCACCGTGCATGTGGACCAGGGCTCGCGCCACCTGAAGGCCAATATCGACCGATGGAAAAACGGCGTCAAGATTCTGGGGGTCACCGTCCTCACCCACCTGGGTCCTGAGGATCTGGAAGCCATGGGGTTTGCCCCGGAATATGCCCGGGACCCCTCCCGGCTGGTGCTGCTCAGGGCCAAACTGGCCAAGGAAGCCGGGTGTGACGGGGTGGTCTGCGCCGGCAGCGAAGCCAGAGCAGTGAAGGAACAATTCGGCCCGGATTTCCTGGTGGTCTGTCCTGCCATCCGGCCGGCCTGGGCCCTGGTGCCGGGAGATGATCAGCGCCGCATCACCACCCCGACCGAAGCCATCAAGGCCGGCGCGGACTATATCGTGGTGGGCCGGCCCATCCGGCTGGCAACAGACCCCCGGGAAGCCGCCGACCGGGTGGTGGAGGAAATCCGGCTCGCCCTGGAAAATCCGGGAGAGCCGGCAAGCGAAGCATAGCCCGGCGGAAGCCCCGGAAAAGGCGGATCTTCCGGGGCGAGCCCCTCAGCCCTCCCTGGCATCTCTATCTCCCCAGGAACCGTAATTTCCCATATTATCCGGCCCCTGAAGCGGCCTCATTCAGGCGGCTTCCTGCCCCGGCCCCGTCTGGGCCAGGTGCTTCACCTCGGCATGCCATTTCCACAGGAGATAGACCGCCGGGTAGATGAGGAGCTCCAGCAAGAAGGAAGTGGTGACCCCGCCCACCATGGGCGCGGCGATGCGTTTGGCCACCTCGGCGCCGGTGCCCGTGGCCCACATGAGGGGCAGGAGGCCCAGCAGGTTGGCCAGGACCGTCATGAGCTTGGGCCTCAGGCGCATGAGCGCCCCTTCCCTGACCGCGCCTGTGAGGTCCTCCCAGGAGGTGAGGCGCCCCTGGCGGCGGTGCTCCTCATAGACCAGGTCCTGATAGAGGAGCATCACCACCCCGGTTTCGGCATCCAGCCCCAGCAGGGCGATGATCCCCACCACCACCCCCAGGCTCAGGTTGTAATCCAGAAAATACAGGAGCCAGATGGCCCCCACCACGGAGAAGGGCAGAGAAAGGATGATGATCGCCACCTTGGTGAGGGAGAAGGTGGCCAGATACATCAGAATGACAATAATGGCCAGGGTGATGGGCACCAGAACCCAGAGACGCTCCCTGGCCCGCTCCAGATACTCATACTGGCCGCTCCAAGCCAGGCTGTAGCCGGGAGGCAGCTTCAGCTTTTCCCGGATGGCCTCCTTGGCCCGGGAGACATAGGTGCCCAGATCAATGTCCCGGATATCCACATAGACCCACACCGAGGGCCGGCCGCCTTCGCTTTTGATCATGTCGGGCCCCTGGCGGAGGCTGAGCTCCGCCACCTGCCCCAAAGGGATCTGGGCGCCGGTGGGCGTGGGGATGAGGAGGCGCTTCAGGGCCGGGAGATTGTCCCGGTAGTCCTGGAAGTAGCGCAAATTTACGGGGTAGCGCTCCAGGCCCTCCACCGTCTGGGTGAGGGCCATGCCCCCCAGCCCGGTGGCGATGACGTCCTGGACGTCCCCCACATTGAGGCCGTAGCGGGCCGCCTCCGGACGGTGGATGCCCACCTCCAGGTAGTAGCCGCCCAGAGGCCGCTCCGCAAAGACGCTGGCGGTGCCGGGCAGCGGGCGTAACACCGCCTCGGCCTCGGTGGCCAGGCGGGTGAGGACCCCCAGGTCCGCGCCCATGAGCTTCAGGCCCACCGGGGTCTTCATGCCCGTGGAGAGCATGTCCAGACGGATCTTGATGGGATAGCCCCAGGAGTTGGCCAAGCCGGGGAAGCGCACCGCCCGGTCCAGCTCCCGGATGAGGCGCTCGGTGTCGTAGCCCGGCCGCCACTGGTCCCGAGGTTTGAGCTTGATGGTGGTCTCGATCATGCTCAAGGGCGCCGGGTCGGTGGCGGTGTCCGCCCGGCCCACCTTGCCGAAGATGTACTCCACTTCCGGGAAGGTCTTGATGATGCGGTCCGTCTGCTGCAGAAGCTCCCGGGCCTTGGTCACCGAGATCCCCGGCATGGTGGTGGGCATGTACAGCAAATCCCCCTCATCCAGGGGCGGCATAAACTCGCTCCCCAGGCGGGTGAGGGGATAGATACTGATGACCAATACCACCAGTGCCAGCAAAATGGCGGTCGTGGGAAAGCGCAGGGTGAGGTTGAGCACCGGCCGGTAAAGAAAGTGCGTCGCCCGGGAGAGGGGATGGCGCTCTTCTTTGGGGATGCGGCCCCGGATGAAATACACCATCAGGATGGGGATGAGGGTGATGGCCAGGACCGAGGCCCCGGCCATGGCGAAGGTCTTGGTGAAGGCCAAAGGCCGGAAGAGCCGGCCACTTTCCCCCTGCAGGGCGAAGATGGGGATGAAGGAGACGGTGAGCACCAGCAAGGAAAAGAACAGGGACGGCCCCACCTCCTTCGCGGCCTCCAGGACGATGGGGGTGCGGTCGGCCCCGGGCGGCAGATTCTCCAGTTTTTTATGGGCATTTTCCACCATCACCATGGAGGCGTCCACCATGTCGCCGATGGCAATGGCGATGCCGGCCAGGGAGAGGATGTTGGCGGTGATGTTGAACTGATACTGCAAAATGAAGGAGATGAGCACCCCTAAGGGGAGAGAGACGATGGCCACGAAGGCGCTGCGCAGGTGCAGGAGGAAGACCACGGTGATCAGGGCCACGATGGCGATCTCCTCCAGGATGGCCCTTCTTAAGGTCTCGATGGAGCGCTCAATGAGGCCAGAGCGGTCGTAGGCGGTGACAATCCGCACCCCCGGAGGGAGACCGGCCCTGAGCCCCTCCATTTTGGCCTTCACCGCCTGAATGACGGCCCGGGCGTTCTCCCCGTGGCGCATGACCACAATACCCCCCACCACCTCCCCGTCGCCGTCGGCCTCAGCAATGCCCCGGCGCAGCTCCGGCCCCAGGCGCACCAGCCCCAGGTCCTTCACCCTAAGGGGCGTACCCCGGGGATCGGCGGCCACCACGATGTTTTCCACGTCCGTGAGCGACCGGAGATAGCCCCGGGCCCGCACCATGTATTCGGTTTCGGCCATCTCCACCACCCTGCCGCCGGTATCCTGGTTGGCCCGCTGGATGGCGTCCCGGACACGGGACAGGGGGAGATTGAAGGCCGCCAGCCGGTTGGGATCCACCACCACCTGGTATTGCTTGACGAAGCCGCCCACCGAGGCCACTTCCGCCACCCCGGGCACGGCCTGAAGCTGGTAGCGCAGGTACCAGTCCTGGAGGCTCCGGAGCTGCGCCAGGTCGTGGCGGCCGCTTTTGTCCTCCAGCACATACTGGTAAACCCAGCCCACTCCGGTGGCATCCGGCCCGAGCTGGGGGGAGACCGCGGCAGGGAGTTTCCCCCGCACCACGTTGAGATACTCCAGCACCCGGGAGCGGGCCCAGTAGAGGTCGGTGCCGTCCTCAAAGATGATGTAGACCAGGGAGTAGCCGAAGGAGGAGTATCCCCTGACTGCCTGGGCCCGGGGCACGGCCAGCATGGCGGTGCTCAAGGGATAGGTGACCTGATCCTCCACCACCTGGGGGGCCTGCTCCGGCCATTCGGTGCGGATGATCACCTGCACATCGGAGAGGTCGGGGATGGCGTCCACCGGCAGGTAATACATGCAGTAAAGGCCCCAGGCAGTGATGGCCAGCCAGGTGAGGAGCACCAGACCTCGGTGGCGGACGCAGAGCTCAATGAAGCGGGCGATCATGGAGGCGCTCTCTCCTGGTGAGGGTCGGTGGACGTTAATGATGGCGATGCCCCGGGGGCATGGGGGCCGGGGCCTCCCCTTCCCGTTTCTCCCCGGCCTTGAGCATGCCGGCGATGGCCTCCCGGAAGCGGGACTCGGAATCCAGCAGGAACTGGGCCGAGGTGACCACCTGCTCCCCTGGCTTGAGGCCCTGGGTGATCTCCACCAGACCCCCCTCCCCTTCCAGACCCAGTTTCACCGGCCGGGGCGCAAACCGGCCCTGGCCTAAAGCCACAAAGACATGCTGGCGTTCGCCGGTGTCCAGCACCGCCTCCCGGGGCACCACCACCGCCTGGGGCCTGGCTGGGGCCACCACCTCCACCTGGGCAAACATCTCCGGCTTGAGGCGGAGCCGGGGGTTGGGCACCGCCAGGCGCAGCCGGGCGGTGCGGGTGTCGCCTTTGAGGAAGGGGTAGAGGTATTCCACCTTGCCATGAAAGGTCTCCCCGGGGAGATAGCTCAGGGTGATGTGGGCCTGCTGCCCCACCTTCACCCAGGGGAGCTCATATTCATACACCTCCGCTTCCACCCAGACGGTGCTAAGATCGGCCACCTCCAAGAGCGGCATCCCCGGCTGCACCATCTGCCCCCGGGTCACCAGGCGCTTCAGCACCACGCCGGTGACCGGGGCCTTGAGGGTGAGCTCCCGTTTCATCACCCCGGTGCGCAGGAGTTCTTCGATCTCCGCCGCCGGGATGTCCCAGTTGGCCAGCCGGGCCCGGGCCGCCTCATACAGGCGCCGGGCGCTGTCCTTGAGCTCCGGGAAGCCGCTTTTCTCCAGGGTCTTAAGGTTATCCCGGGCGAGCAAGAGCTCCCGCTGGGCGCTCACCAGCTCCGGGCTATACAGGCTCAACAACGGCTGGCCCTGCCGCACCGGGTCGCCTTCGGCCCGGACATAAAGCCCCTCCACCCAGCCGCCGATTTTGGTGGTGACCTGGAAGAGGCGGCGCTCATCCACCGTGACCCGGCCCACCGCCCGGATGCGCCGGGTCAAGGGGCGTTCCTCCACCAGGGCGGTGCGCACCCCCATGGACTGGAGCATTCCCGGGTCCACCACGATGACCCCATCGCCGGCGGTGCCTGCCTCCTCCTCATAAACCGGCACCAGATCCATGCCGCAGGGGGCCTTGCCGGGTCTGTCGCTCACGTAGCCCGGGTCCATGGGGGAGACCCAGTACTTGACCTTGCGCTCTTTGGCAGGACCAGTCGCCGGTGGGGTCGGAGTTCCCGGCTCCCCGGACACCGGCACCAGCTCATGGCCCATGGGGTCCTTGCCGGGTTTGTCCGAGATATAACGGGGGTCCATGGGACTCACCCAGTAGCGCACCGCCCGGGGGGAAGGGGCCGCCCCGGGGGCCACCGGGAAGATTGGCACCAGCTCCCTGCCCTGGTCGTCTTTCCCCGGCTCAAAGCGGATGTAGCCAGGGTCGCCGGGGGAGACATAGCACAAAGGTTTGGCCGCTGCGGGCGGCGTGGGGGCTGGGGCATGGGGGGCCATGAAATGGTAGCCCTGCAGATAAAGCACCCCCAGCGCCGCCAGGCTGAGGCCGACCCCGGCCAAAAGACCGATGAGCAGCGCCCGTCCCCCTCTCATGGCCGCCCCCTGCTTTGCCGGGGGAGTTCCCGACCGGCCAGGAACTCCAGCTCCGCCCAGATCTCCTCAAAGTCCTTGAGATACTCCTGCATCATCAGCTCGGCACTGTAAGCGGCAATCTGGCTCTGGTGGAGCTGCTGAAAGCTCACCATGCCGGTCTGGTAGGCGGTGAGGGCCCCTTCCGCGGCCTGCCGGGCTTGGGGGAGAAGCCCCTGGCCATAGAGCTGGATCTGCCGGGAGAGGCGCTCCAGTTTGGCCACCCGGTCCTGCACCGCAGCCTGCAATGTGGTCCAGGCGGCCTGATGGGCTTCCCGGGCGGCGCGCCGGCGGGCCTCCTCCTCCCGGATGCGGGGCTTGATCTTGTCCCCCACCCAGATGGGCAGGTTCACCATGATTTTGGCCGAAAACATGTCCGGGTTGTTCATCTCCGCCAGCGGCCCCCGGAGGCGCTCCTTGAAGCCATAGGCCACCCCGAGGGTGACGTCCGGGTAGTAGTCCTTGCGGGCCAATTCCACCGCCTTCTCCTGCTTCAGGATCTGGGTCTTCAGGGCCTGGAGCTGCGGCCGCTCCAGGGCGGCTTCCAGGATATGGGGAGCTTTCAGGGTCACGGGGCGGGGGCTGAGCGGCCGGGGCCGTGGAAGCGGTGTCTCGGGAGGGCGGTTCCGCAAGGAGTTGAGCACCGCCTGCCAGGACTCCCGCCGCTGCTGCCAGGTGAGGAGCTTGTCTAGGTAGCTCCCCAGTTCCACCTGGGCCTGGAGCACCTCGGTCTGGGTGGCCTGGCCCACCCCGTAGCGCCCTTCCGCCACCCTGACCACCTGCTCCCAGAGGCTTTTGCTTCTGGCGGTGAGGTCATAGGAGGCCTGGGTCCACGCCAGGTTCCAATAGGCGGCAATCACCCGGGTGCGGATTTCGTTGACCTTGTCCCGCTGGACCCATTCCTCGGCCCTCGCCTCCGTGGCCGCCACCTCGGCGCGCAGGCGGCGCTTGCCCGGGAAGGGGAACTTCTGGCTCAGCTCCACCATCTTCTGGGTCATGGGGTCCCGGTCGAAGGCCCACTTGTCGGTGGGAATATCCTTGAGGACAAAGGCGAACTCCGGATCGTCCAGGGCGCCGGCGGGGCGGATGCGCTCCTGGGCCGCGGCGCTTAAGGCCGCCCGCTCCTTGATCTCCGGGTTGGCCGCTTGGGCTTCGGCGATGAGGGCCTCCAGCTCCGGTGGCAGGCCGCCCGCCCCGGCCAGGGATGCTGCCGCCAGAACTGTCAGGGTCAACAGCATGCTGAGGCCAAGCCAGGGAAACCGTCTCATGTCCTTATCCTTTCCTTGTGGCCTCGCCAGAGGAGGCCGGGGCAAAGTGGCTCATGGAACAAAGGGGGCAGAAAACTGTGGCCCCCTCCCCCTCTCCATCACCATTATTGAGGAAATCGCCCCCATTAATCCTACTTTTTTAGTATAATTTCTTCCCGACCGCAGAACAAGGGGAAAACTGGCGGGAGAGACCGCAAGGGCCGGAAACACAAAGGGGCGGCCCGCCATCGGGGCCACCCCGGTGGGAAAAGGGTTATCAGAGCATCTCCCAGGCCTTGCCGACCGGCAGCAAACCAAGACCGACGCCACCTCCGTGAGTGACTGCTGGGTTAGATTGCAAACCCATCCCCGGCGGCTGCTGGACTTGGACCTGGCCTTAGCCAAACCGGCAGCCTCTCCGGAACGGCTCAGAGTCAGGACCCAAAGGCCGGAGAGGGAGCGCGCCTCCTTCGACTCTCCAGCTTCCAGACGCCACCGGAGGCCCGGCCCAGGGCAGCAATTCCCCAAGCCATGGGAAAGGAGCGCACCTGCCGCACAGGGGCGGCCAGGGAACTGACTTTTCGGCAGACGGCCGGATTATAGAGGCGCCTGCACCCTCGCCGTCGCTACAAGGCAGGACCGCGGTACCTGGCATGGAAAGAGGGGGCCGGGGAGCACCTGGCCCCCTGCCCCCTCTCTTACACCCGCTTCCGCAACCCCCCTAGTCGCCCGCCTCGCCGGTGAGCTCGTGATACACCGGCAGGTTGCGGGTGAGGAAGTCGAAGAGCAGGATGCCGCCGGCCACCAGCGACAGGGTGATGATGATCTCAAAGAAGGAGGGGAAGTAACTGAATTCCCGGTAGCCGCCGTAGCTGGTGAGGCTGACGTTGAAGCGGTTGAAGACCACCCCGAAGGCGGCGATGCCTGCGCCCGTAAGCAGGCCCTTTTCCGAGCGCCGCACCGCCGGCAGAGACAAGAGCAGGGCCGGCAGTCCTACAGTGCCCACCAGCTCCACCAGGAAGAAGAAGTTGGGACGGCCCCAGGCCAGCACCGTCACCCCCCGGGCGTAGATATCCGTCACCTTCATGGCAAAGTAAGCGATGAGCACGATGCTGAGGCCCCGGGCAAAGTCCGGCAGGATGTTCATCTCCGGCTGGCGGCCGTAGGCCCGGGCGCTGAGCAGGCTCTCGATGATGATCATGCTCATGCCGCCGATGATGGCGCTGACGAAAAACAGGGGCCCGATGGCCTGGCTGGCCCAGAGATCGCTCATCTTCTCCGGCATCAGGAGATACAGGGCCCCCAGGGACGACTGGTGCAGGGTGGAAAGGATAATGCCCGCCACCACCAGGACCAGGTAGATTTCCCTCAGAAAGCGCACCAGTTTCTCCTTTTTGAAGCGCTCCAGGGCCATGATGAGCACGTCGATGCCCAAGACGGTGGTGTAGAGCATGACGCACCAGGCCACCTCAAAGAGCACCGACTGGGGGTTCCACATGATCATGGGGTGCCAGATGCGCCAGGGCTGGCCCAGGTCCAGGGTCAGGCCGATGATGAAGAGCAGGTAGCCCAGGAAGGCGGAGATCTTCGCCGGCCGGAGCAGAGGCTCGTATTTTTTCAGGTTGAAGATGTAGATGATGGCGGCCATGGTGAAGCCGCCGCCGGCCAGGGCCACGCCCGCCAGCACGTCGAAGCTGATCCACAGGCCCCAGGGGTAGGCGTCGCTCAGATTGGTGGTGGCCCCCAGCCCGAAGAAGAGGCGGATGAGGGCGGAGACGGCCCCCAGCATCACCAACAGATAGAGGATGGCCCGGGCCGGGGTGATCTTCCCTTCCCCGGGATACCACTTTTTCACCTGCACGGCCATGTCTCAGCCCTCCTTGTCGCCTTTGGCAGCCTGGACGTCCGCCATGCGCCGGTTGAGATAGTGGAGGCCCACCGCCAGGCCGCCCACCGCCAGGGCGACATACGGCACCCGGGACATCCAGGCCCGGCCGTAGATGCCGTAGGGGGTCTCCCCCAGGTCGGTGCGGAAGCCCCGGTGATTGAGCCCCAGCTCCTCGAAGGAGGCGGCGGTGAGGTAGAGCTGGCTTGTGCCCCCCACGATGCGGTCGCCGTAAATTTGGGGGTGATAGCGCCCCGGCTGGGTCCCCAGGCGGCGGCGGGCCTCTTTGAGCAGATCCTCCCGCTCGCCGAAGAGCAGGGCCCCGGTGGGGCAGGTGGTGGCGCAGGCCGGCGCCAGCCCCTCCACTTGCCGCTCGGCGCAGAAGGTGCACTTGCGGATCAGGGGCACCGCCGAATGCCATTCAAACTTGGGGATCTGGAAGGGACAGGCCATCATGCAGTAACGGCAGCCGATGCAGCGGTCGTCGTTATAGACCACCGGCCCCTCGGGCAGACGTTTCAAAGCCCCCACCGGACAGACGCTCTCACAGGCCGGGTCCAGACAGTGCATGCACTGGCGCTTGATGAAGTGCCAACGCACGCCGCCGTCGGGCGCCGCCGTCTCCCGGAAGATGATCCGGGTGTACTGGGTGGCGCTGAGATACCGGGGACTGCTCCAGGTGTCGGAATACGTGGCCGGCTCTCCCGGCAGGTCGTTCCAGCTTTTGCAGGCCACCTGGCAGGCCCGGCAGCCGATACACTTGGTGGTATCGATAAGCATCGCCTTGCTCATGGTCGCTCCCTTTGGCCCGCAGGTTTAGGCCTTCTCCAGGTTCACCAGAAACACCTTGAATTCCGGGATCATGGTGTTGGCGTCCCCCACCATGGGGCTGAGCTGGTTGGCGGCGTAGTTGCGCCGGCGGTCGGAGCCGCCGGTGGCCAGACCGGCAAAGCCGTAATGCCAGGGCAGGGCCACCATTTCCACGGTGTTGGTGAGGCCCGGGGCGCCGCAGGTGAAGGGCGCCACCCGGCGGGTGACATGGGCCCGGGCCAGAACCTCGCCCCGAGCGCTCGTCACTTTCACCCAGTCGCCGCTTTTGATGCCCTTGGCCTGGGCCAGGGTGGGGCTGATCTCCACGAACATCTCGGGCATCAGCTCGGATTGCCAGCTGAGGTTGCGGGTCATGGGCCCCGCCTGCCAGTGCTCCGTCAGCCGGAAGGTGGTGGCGATGTAGGGATAGCGGGGGTCGCAGACCTCCGCCAGCTGGCTGAGCTCCGATTTCCACAGGCGCACCGCCGGGTTGGACTGCACCGGGGAGAGCGGATTGACAAAGGGGCACTCCAGCGCTTCGTAATGTTCCGGGAAGGGCCCGTCCCGGCAGGCCCCCTTGGGGACAAAGAGGCGGCACTTGCCTTCCGGCAGCATGATGTATGGCGCCTGGGCGGACTCGGCCGGGGGCACCTCCTGCTTGGTGGCGGGATCCAGCCACTTGAAGTCCGGCACATCCAGGCGCACCCACTTGTGCGCCGCCTCATCCCAGCGCACCAGGGCCCGCTTGGGATCCCAGGGCCGGCCCTGGGGATCGGCGGAACAGCGGTTGTAGATGATGCGCCGGTTCACCGGCCAGGAGTAGGCCCAGCCCGGATAGAGCCCCAGGCCGCTGGGGTCCTTTTTGTCCCGGGCCGCGGCCTTGTTGTCCTTTTTGTCCGGGCCGGGGTAGAAGCCGGAGTAGATCCAGCAGCCGCAGGCGGTGGAGCCGTCGTCTTTCAAGGCCAGGAAGTTGGGGAGCTGCTTTGTGTCGGCCACCGTGTAGCCGTTGATCTCCTTGGCCACCAGGTGGGGATCCGGGTCGGCCCCGTAGTTCCAGGTGAGCTGCAGGATGGCGTCGCGGTTCGGGGCCTTGGGGTCCGCCTCATAGAGCTTTTTGAGCTCCAGGCCCAGGCGGTTGACGAACCAGAGATCGCTTCTGATGTCGCCCCCGGGTTTCACCGCCTGATAGCGCCACTGGACCCAGCGGCCGCTGTTGCTGGCGCTCCCCTCCTTTTCCAGGGAGTCGGCGGCGGGGAAGAGGAAGACCTCCGTCTTGATGTTGGCGGGATTGGCCCCGGGGCGCTTCCAGAAGACGGCGGTCTCCGTCTCCCAGAGATCGAAGGCCGCCAGCCATTCCAGCTTTTCCAGGGCGGCGTAGGTGTGGTTGAGGTTGGTGGAGCCCACCGCCGGGTTCATGCCCCAGCACATGAGGCCCTTGATGCCGCCGGCGCCCATGTGCTCAAAGAGGGGAATCCAGGAATAGCCGGCCCCCTGGGGGCCCTTCCCCAGCTTGGGGAGGTAGTGATAGGCAAATTCGTTCTCCGGCCGGGCCGCCTCGCCCCACCAGGCCTTGAGCAGGCTGACGAAAAACTTGGGCTTGTTGACCCAGAAGCTGGCCTTGGGGGTTTCCTTGTCCAGGTAATCCTTCAGGGTGGGATGCGTCGCCTCGCTGGGAGCCCCCAGATACCCGGGGAGCACATGGAAGAGCATGGCCATGTCGGTGGCGCCCTGAACGTTGTTCTCACCCCGCAAGGCATTGATGCCGCCGCCGGCAATCCCCATGTTCCCCAAGAGCATCTGCAGGATGGAGTAACTGCGGATGATCTGCACGCCGGTGGAGTGCTGGGTGCCGCCCATGGCATAGAGGATGGTGCCGGCCTTGTCCGGGCGGCCGGTGGCGCAGAACATCTCTGCCAGCTTGAAGAAGGTCTCCCGGGGCACTCCGGTGGCAGCCGCCACCATCTCCGGGGTGTAACGGCTGAAGTGTTGCTTCATAAGCTGAAAGACGGAGCGGGGATGCTGCAGGGTGGGGTCGGTGAGGGGCTTGCCGTCCGGGCCGGTCTCGTAATCCCAGGAGGAGGGATCATAGGCCCGCTTGTCCTTCTGGTAGCCGGAGAACAGGCCCTTCTCAAAGGAATACTCCGGTTTGACGATAAAGGGGGCGTTGGTATAGGTGACGACGTAATCCCGGAAATACAGGTCATTTTGCAGGAGATGATGGATGAGGCCGCCGAACAGGGCGATATCGGTGCCCGGCCGCAGGCGCACATAGAGGTCCGCCTTGGCCGCCGAACGGGTGAAGCGGGGGTCCACGACGATGAGTTTGGCCCCCTTCTCCTGGGCCTGGGTGATCCATTTGAAACTGATGGGATGGTTTTCCGCCGGGTTGCAGCCGACAATGAGGATGCAGTCGCTGTTGGCCAGGTCGTTCCAATGATTGGTCATGGCGCCCCGGCCGAAGGTGGGCCCCAACGAGGCCACAGTGGAGGAGTGTCAGAGACGGGCCTGGGTTTCGATGAAGAGCATCCCCAGGGACCGGCTGAGTTTGGTGATGAGGTAGCACTCTTCGTTGTTGAGGGGCGAGCCGCCGATGGCCGCCAGGGCCTCGGTGCGATTGACGGGCACCCCGGCGGCGGACACGGTCTGAAAGGTGGCGTCCCGGGTGGCTTTGATGCGCTGGGCCAGAGTGGTGAGGCCCCACTCCAGGTCCTTTTCCTCCCAGCGGTCGCTGCCCGGGGCTCGGTAGAGGAGTTTCTTCAGGCGCCGGGGGCTGGTGACCACCTCCATCACTGCCTGGCCCTTGCTGCACAGGGCCCCTTGGTTGATGGGGTGCTCCGGGTCCCCCTGAACGCTCACCAGCTTGCCCCCTTGGGTGTAGGCCACCAGGCCGCAGCCCACACCGCAGAAGGGGCAGATGGAGGTGGTGGCCTGGGCGTCCCGGGTTTTGGCCGGATGGAGAAAGCCGGCCCACCCCTGGCGGGGCAGGAGGACCTCCGCCAGCGGCACGCTGGCGAGACCGCCTGCCAGTCCCTTGAGGAACGCTCTGCGGCTGAAGCCCATCGCCGTCCTCCTTCAGGTTATGTGAAATAACTCACTTAATCTTCTCTTACCTCTTCCCTGATTTATGAATCTTACGCTAAAAGTCTTTGGTGATTTTGTCAAATAATACTTTTCACATGTAAATAATCACTTTATTTTATTAACTTTGGTTATTTGAATTGCACTTTAGCTATTTTCCTTGTTGCAGTAAAAAGCATGTCCCCACGGGGTGGAAACAAGTTTCCTCACCTGGTTTTACTTCGACTTTTAGAAAATCAAGAGGACCGAATCCGCGGTCCATGGCCGGGAACCTGGGGGACCGCAGACAGAAATGTTCAAAGGAATCCCGGTCAGCGGCGTTGCTTCTGAGGGGTGCTGCCGGCAGAAACCCGGAAGTCAGCGTGGAGGCGGGGGTTGGCTCAGCGGTCCGGTGTGCGCTCCGGGGAGGGTGAGGCGGAGGGCGGGGTGGGGTCCATGTCGTCCCGGGTAAACTCCAGGGGCCGTTCCTGGGTGTTGGTATACACAGCCGCCTGGCCTCCCATCCGCACCACCCCGATTTTCTTCAAGAATTCAAGCACTCTCCTCATGGCCGCCTCCTTTTGGGTGCCGGGCCGACCAAAAGAGGAAGCGGTCGGCCTCCCTTCCCTTGTCGGCAGGCGAGGGAGAAAAATGAAACCGCCCCCTCGGGGCGGCGGTAGATCGTGGACACACAAACGGAGGGAGGGCCGGAGGATCGCTGAATCCCGCCCTCCCTTTGGACCCCCTGACAAGGAATTGGGGGTGGGGGCGTGGGGAAGGGGGGAAGGGTCCACGACCCTTGGCCCCCTCCCCCGCATTTCCTCAGCGGCCGAAGGGCCGGCCCTGGAAGCCTTCAGGGCGGCCATCACCGGAAGGACGGCCTTCCCCTCGGGGAGCCCGGCGCTCCGGGGCCGGCGGAGGCGCCGGCCGGGGCTGCTCCATCCGGGGCGGCGGTGCCGCCGGCCGGCTGGGCCGGAAGATCTCCTGTTGCCTCAGCTCCCGCTCCTGCTGCCGGAACTGGCGCTGCTGCTCCGGGGTGAAGCTGCGCTCCAGACGCCGGTCCCGCTCCCGCTGCTGGCGGAGCTGGCGTTCCTCGGGCACCGCCTGAGGGGGCAGGCGCAGCCCCCGGCGCTCCGGCACCTCCGGACGCAGCCGCTGGGGCGGGGTCACCTCCGGAGGCCGCCCTTCCCGGGGCCGCAGCCGTTCCGGCACCTCAGGCCGCCGTTCCACGGGCGGCCGGGTCACTTCCGGGGGCCGGACTTCCCGGGGGCGCAGGCGCTCCGGGGCTTCCGGACGCCGCCATTCGGGCCGGGTCACTTCCGGCGCCACCCGGGCCTTGGGCGTCACCCGCTCAAATTTGGGCAACGCCGGCAGTTCCCGGGGCCGGGGCATGACATCGGGCCGCACCAGGCGCTCCGGCGGCCTGAGCTCCGCCCGGCGGCGCACCTCCCAGCGCCCTTCCCGCACCGAGGCCGGCAGCACCTCCCGGATATATGGCCGCCGCTCCCACACCTGCCGCGGCGGCAGCACATTGCGATAATTGATGATGTTCACTTCCCGCACATAGGTGTTGATGCGCACCAGCGGCACCCGGCAGACCCGGGAGACATAGTTGAAAGACGGCCCAAAGAAAAAGTAGGCCCCGGGCGCATAAGCCGGATAGTAATACTCCGTGATCCAGAAGGTCCGGGGGTAGATGGTGGGATACATGGCGAAGGGCACCAGGCAGCCGCAGTTGTAATACGAATATGTGGGGGCATACGGCAGCCCGAAGCCCAGGAGAAAATTCACCGCCTGGGCGAAGATCCAAAAAGGCGCGGTGATCAGGTCCAGGGCGGAGATCCCCGGGTAGTAGCCGCCGGGGGGATAGTAGGCCGGGGGCGGCACATACCCCGGCGGCGGGATGGGGGCCCAACCGATGTACTCCTCGCTGCTGCGCCAGGCCACGGTGCTGGGATACCAGGTGCGGCCCGGCACCCACACCCAGCCGTATTCCTCCGTGGGCATCCAGTTGCCGTAATGATACACTGCCCAGCCCCAGGGTTCGCTGGTCTCAAAGACCCAGCCCCCTTGAGTGGGCACCCAGCGGCCGTCCAGATACGGCCGCCAGTTCTCCGTCACCCGGGTGGGGTACCAGACGGGGCCGTAGGTGCCGTACTCCACCCAATTGCCGTATTGCGCCAGCTCTTCATAGAAGAGCGCCGCATCCTCATGGCCGGCCCGGGCGGCGGTGGCTCCGCCCAGCACCAGCCCCATGGCCATGAGGAGCGCCAGCCACGTGAAACATCTCCGTCGGCAGGTCATCGCCTGCACCCCCTGGTTAAATGTGGCCAGGAACCTGCCTGCCGGTCCCCGGCAAGGCTCCCGCCTTCCTGCCCGGCGGCCTGGAGCAGGCCGCTGCGGGCAGATTCGCACTACCTGAGGCCATGGCATCCGGGTGTGAGGCCTGGGTGGCAAAAGAGCGACACCTCCTCGCACCCTGCCACGGCTTAGAGCCTCTATTCCTTTAGATTATAGTAAAGCGTCAAATATCAATTTCCATCCATTAAGCCGGCCCCGGAGAAAAAAGTGAGGCCGGGGTCGGAATGTGGTATATTTTCACAACAGCGATATGCCCGAGGACTTCCCCCCCGTCTATACCGTGAGCGCTCTCACCCGGGCCATCCGGGACGCCCTGGAGCCCCGCTTCTCTTTGGTGTGGGTGAGCGGCGAGGTCTCCAACCTGAGGCAGCCGCCCTCGGGCCATTATTACTTCACTCTCAAAGACGAAAACGCCCAGATCCGGGCGGTGTTCTTCAAAGGCAGTCACCAGCATCTGCGCTACAAGCCCGAGGAAGGCAAACAGGTGCTCTGCCGGGGCCGCCTCACGGTCTATGAGCAGCGGGGCGAATACCAGCTGGTCCTGGATTACCTGGAGCCCCTGGGGCTGGGGGCCCTGGCCCAGGCCTTTGAGGCCCTGAAGGCCAAACTGGCGGCGGAGGGCCTCTTTGATGCCGCCCGGAAAAAACCCTTGCCCTTCCTGCCCCGGCGCCTGGCCCTGGTCACCTCCCCCACCGGCGCGGTGGTGCGGGATTTCCTGAGGCTGCAGCGCCAGCGCTTCCCCAACGTGGAGGTGCTCATTTACCCGGTGAAGGTGCAGGGGGCCGAGGCGGCCGGGGAGATCGCCCGGGCCCTGGACGAGCTGCCGGCCGTCCCCGGTGTGGAGGTCGTCATTCTGGCCCGGGGAGGCGGCTCCCTGGAGGACCTGTGGCCCTTCAACGAAGAGGAGGTGGCCCGGGCCATCGCCCGCTGCCCGCTGCCGGTGGTCTCGGCGGTGGGCCACGAGGTGGACTTCACCATCAGCGATTTTGTGGCCGATGTCCGGGCCGCCACCCCCAGCCACGCGGTGGCGGTGGTCCTGCCGGACAAGGCGGAGCTCAAGGCCAAGCTGGCCCGGCTGGCGGGGTCCCTCTACCGGGCCTGGCGGCGGCATCTCACCGCCGAGCGCCGGCATCTGGCCCAGATGAGCCGGCGCCTGCCGGACCTCCGGCGCCGCCTCACCGAAGCGCGCCTCCGTGTGGATGAGCGGGGGGAGGCCCTGACCCGGCGCCTGCGGCGGCTTTTGGAGTCCCGGCGCCAGGAGCTGCGGCTCGCCAGCTCCCGGCTGGTGCTTTTAAGCCCCGGGAAGCGGCTGGCCGGGGAGCGCCAGCGCCTGGCCGCTATGGGGCAGGAGCTTCTCAAGGCCTGGCAGCGGCGCCTGACGGAACACAGGCGGCATCTCACGGTGGCCCGGGAGCATCTGCAGAAGCTGGATCCCCTGGCCATCCTGAACCGGGGCTATGCGGTGGCCACCACCCTGCCGGAGGGGGTGATCATCCGGGACCCGGCCCAGGCCCCACCGGGCAGCGCCATCCGGGTGCGGGTGGCCAAGGGCCGCCTGGACTGCCGGGTGGAGGAAACGAGCCGTTAACAGGAATAGGGTGGTAAAGGGGGTCTGAAATGCCGGAAATGCCCCGATTCGCTGCCTGGGAGTCAGAAACAGAATATTATCTGAGAATCCCTTTTGACCAGAAGGAACGGGCAAAAGCCATTCCTAATTACCGCTGGAATCCAGAAGAGAAATGCTGGGTTTATCCCCGGACGGCAAAACATTACGACTCCATTACGGCGGAATTTGGAGAAGAACTGGTCTCCATCCAAATTACCAGACCGGCCTTGCCCACTGCAGGGGACCCTGTCGGAGCATTGCGGGAGGAAAATCAAAACCTTAAAGAAAGAATCCATCATTTGGAGAAAGAATTAGAAGAAAAGAAACACATATTGAAAGTTATTTCAGCGGAGAAACGAAAAAGCAATGATTCAATAATTTCTGAAAATGAAACTCTAAAGCTAGCTTTACAAGAGCTAAGAAGCAAGCTAGAGGTGGTGCAAGAGAGATATAACGAGGCTTCAGAGAAATTAAAACGAGCTGAAAATGCATTACACAATAAACCACAGGGGAATTTATTGGAACTATTAAAAGAAATTGCTAAAAATGCCTCAGGGAGTAATAAATTTTCAAAATTTTTAGAGCAGTTAAAGATAGACAATAATGCCCCAATTGAAATTGCCAAATATTTGGAAAACCGCCTCCGAAATTATCTTGCTATAAGTGATAAGAATGTTGGCCTTTACGATTTAATCAGTATGGCCAGAGATGCAGAGATTCTCCCGGAAGAGGCGGTCAATTTGGCCCACTTGATTCGCAGACAGCGTAATATTCTGGCCCACGAAAAAGTGGATGTCAAAACCCATCAGGCGCGGATATTGTTAATTCTTCTCTCTGCAGCCTTGTTATGGCATCAATTGCCGGAATAATGAATACTGAAATAGAGGAAAAACTTTCGTTCGAAGCGGCCCTGCAGCGCCTGGAAGAGGTGCTGGAGGCCCTGGAGCATGGCAACCTCAACCTCGAGGAGGCCCTTAAAGCCTTCGAGGAAGGGGTGCAGCTGGTGCGCTTCTGCCACGGCAAGCTGGACGAGGTGGAGCGCAAGGTGGAGCTCCTCCTCAAGGACGCCGGCGGCAATTTCTTCACCAAACCCTTCCCCGAAGAGGAGGGGGAGGGCGGCGCCTGAGGCGCCGGCCCCGAAGGGGCCTGCTGACATATATGGGGGACGTTCAGGCGTGGAATTAACCTCGTTCCTGTCTCCCCTTAAAATCCGTACGTCAACCTTTTAGCTGGGGATATTAATAACCTTAATTTCCCGATAATATAAGGGGTTGGGGGAGTGGGTGTGGGAGAGGGGGCAGGGGCCCCCGGTCCCTGGCCCCCTCTCCCACAAATTTCCCGCTTAGGAACGCCTGTGGACCTGAAAGCCTATCTGGAAGAACGGCGCAACCTGGTGAACCGGGCCCTGGAGGCCTATCTCCCCCGGGTCAGGGGACCCGCCTTTCGGGTGGTGGAGGCCATGCATTACAGTCTCATGGCCGGCGGCAAGCGCCTTAGGCCCATCCTGTGTCTGGCCGCCTGCGAGGCCGTGGGGGCCGACCCCACCGAGGCCCTGCCCGTAGCCTGCGCCCTGGAGATGATCCACACTTACTCCCTCATCCATGACGACCTGCCCGCCATGGACGACGACGACCTGCGCCGGGGCCGGCCCACCTGCCACAAGCAGTTCGATGAGGCCACCGCCATTCTGGCCGGGGACGGCCTGCTCACCGAAGCCTTCCGGCTCATGGCCGAGGTGGCGCCCCGCTTTGAGGGCCGGGAGGCGGTGCTCCTGGAGATCATCGAACTCATCGGCCGGGCCGCCGGCTACCAGGGCATGGTGGGCGGCCAGATGCTGGATCTCCTGGCCGAAGGCCGGAAGATCACCCTCAAAGAGCTGGAGACCATCCACCGGCTGAAGACGGGGGCGCTCCTCACCGCCTCCATCCGGGCCGGAGCCCTGGTGGGGGGCGCCGACCGCCACCAGCTCACCTGCCTCACCGAGTTCGGGGAAAAATTTGGGCTCGTCTTCCAGATTACCGATGATTTGCTGGACGTGGAGGGCGAGGCGGCGGAGATGGGCAAGACCCCTGGCCAGGACGAAAAGCGCCGCAAGGCCACCTACCCGGCCCTGCTGGGGCGGGAAGCCGCCCGCCAGTGGGCCACCACCCTCATGGAGCAGGCCATCGAGGGCCTGAAGGATCTGGGCGAGCGGGCCGAGCCTTTGCGGGCCATCGGCCGCTATTTGCTCGTGCGCCGCAGTTAAGGAGGGAGGAGCGTTGGAAGAGCGTCTGAAGTCCCCGGGAGAGAAGAGACGGCGTCTGCTCAGCACCATTTCCAGCCCCGCCGATTTAAAGAAGCTGTCCTTTGAGCAGCTGCCCCAGGTGGCCCAGGAAATCCGGGAGACCATCATCAGCACCGTCTCCAAGACCGGGGGGCACTTGGCCCCCAGCCTGGGGGTGGTGGAGCTCACCCTGGCGTTGCACTACGTCTTTGACGCCCCCCGGGACAAGATCGTCTGGGATGTGGGCCACCAGGCCTATGCCCACAAGCTCCTCACCGGCCGCCAGGAGCAGTTCCACACCCTGCGCCAGTACGGGGGCATCAGCGGCTTCCCCAAGCGGGCGGAAAGCATCTACGACGCCTTCGACACCGGCCACAGCTCCACCTCCATCTCCGCCGCCCTGGGCATGGCCTCGGCCCGCTGCCTGAAAAAAGAGCGGGGCCGGGTCATCGCGGTCATCGGCGACGGCGCCTTGACCGCCGGGCTGGCCCTGGAGGGCCTCAACAACGCCGGCGACCTGCACAAGGACCTCATCGTCATCCTCAACGACAACGGCATGTCCATCGCCCCCAACGTGGGGGCCATGTCCTCCTTCTTCAGCCGCAAGCTCACCGGCCGCACCATGGTCTTCCTCAAAAAACGGGTGGAGCAGCTTCTGGGGGCGCTGCCCGGCATCGGCGACGATCTTCTGGCCCTGGCCAAGAAGAGCGAAGACGCCATGAAGGCCTTCTTCACCCCGGGCATGCTCTTTGAGGCCCTGAAGTTCACCTACCTCGGGCCGGTGAACGGCCACCGCCTGGACCACCTCATTGAGACCCTGAAAAACGTCAAGAACCTGGACGGCCCGGTCCTGGTGCATGTGCTCACCAAAAAGGGCAAGGGCTACCCGCCGGCGGAAAACGACCCCACCGGCTTCCACGGGCTGGGCAAGTTCGACCCCGACACCGGGGTGGCCAAAAAGATTCTGGGGGAGATCCCCTCCTACACCGAGATCTTCGGCGACACCCTGGTGCGCCTGGCGGAGGCCGACCCCCGGCTGGTGGCCATCACCGCGGCCATGCCCGACGGCACGGGCCTGGTGGACTTCCGGGCCAGGTTCCCGGAGCGCTTCTTTGACGTGGGCATCTGCGAGCAGCACGCGGTCACCTTCGCCGCCGGCCTGGCGGTGGAGGGCCTCCGCCCCGTGGTGGCCATCTACTCCACCTTCCTCCAGCGGGCCTACGACCAGGTGCTGCACGACGTCTGCCTCCAGAACCTGCCGGTGGTCTTCGCCCTGGACCGGGGCGGCATCGTGGGTGAGGACGGCGAGACCCACCAGGGCCTCTTTGACCTCTCCTATCTGAGGCACATCCCCAACCTCGTCCTTATGGCCCCCAAGGACGAAGATGAGCTCAGGCACATGCTCTACACCGCGGTGCGCCACCGGGGCCCCATTGCCCTGCGCTACCCCCGGGGCCGGGGCGTGGGGGTGAGCTTCAGCCCCACCCTGCAGGAAATCCCCCTCGGCAAAGGCGAGGTGCTCCGGGAAGGCGAGGACCTCCTCATCCTGGCGGTGGGCGCCTCGGTTTACCCCTCCCTGGCTGCAGCCCGGGAGCTGGAAAAACAGGGCTACCAGGCCACGGTGGTGAACGCCCGCTTCATAAAACCCCTGGATGAGCAGCTCATCTTGAGCTGGGCCGCCCGCACCGGCCGGGTGCTTACGGTGGAGGAGAACGTGGCCCAGGGGGGCTTCGGCAGCGCCGTCCTGGAGCTGCTGGCCGACCAGGGGCTTCTGGTGCCGGTGAAGCGCATTGCCGTGCCCGACAAGTTCGTGGAGCACGGCGCCCCGGATCTCCTGCGGCAGAAATACGGCCTGGACGCCCAGGGCATCATTAACGCCGCCCTGCAGTTCCTCAGCCAGCCCGCCCGGCCGCAGAAGGTGGTCTGGGGGAGTTTTAAGTGAGAAGCGGTGGGGGATGGGGCTAAGGGTCGGGGACCCTTACCCCCTCCCCCACGCCCCCACCCCTAATCCCGGATATCGGTAGCACGGACCTCCAGGCCGTGGTGATAAATGTCGGTTTGGAAGTGCTTACCGCACGGAAAATAAAAATTTAAAAGGGAATATTTCAATGGATTCAGAATATTCTATAGAAAATATGACTTGCGATGATCTTGCATTATTGAAAGATTTTTCATTAAAATTTTTCATTGAATATCATTATACCAAGCAATTTATAAAAAATCTTTTCGCTATCACCCTTTGTCAGGGTGCCGCAAACCACTATGCAGTTTGTCAAGGGTTTGCAAGGCGTTATTTGGAAAATGACAAGATTGGTATAAAAGATATTGACATTTGGTTCTTTATGAAAAAAGATATAAAAAAATTTAACCAAAGATGGCTTGTTTCTAGAGATTTGGGCAAAACAAAATTTGGCAAAGACCCATTAGAAAAAAAATATATAGGAAGACGCGTAGATTTTTTAGGTAGGTCCATTGATTACAATGAACAATTAACAATTGAGAGAAATATAATTAATTGGATAAGATTTGGCGGTGGCATCTCCCCAAAATATATTTCCGAAAAAGCCGTTATTGGGTTATGGCCAGATGAAATTTTCAATAAGATAATTTGGTTGAATCAAAAGTTATGTTAAAATAATTTAAAGATTTGTTTAACAATTTGGAATGACTAATCATTTCCCCTGTATGCCAATCCCTTGCCCAATCAAGAACCTGATACCCAAAAACAGAAACCCGAAAAGTCTCGGCTGGATAAGCTGCTGGTCGGCCGTGGGCTGGCTGAGAGCCGGGCGCAGGCCCAGGCCCTGATCTTGGCCGGGCGGGTGCTGGTGAACGGCGTCCCGGTGACCAAGGCAGGCGCCTTGGTGCCCGAGGACGCGGTTATCACCGTCACCCAGGCCCCCGCCTACGTCAGCCGGGGCGGCGAGAAGCTGGCCCCCGCCCTGGACCACTTCGGCGTGGATGTCTCGGGCCTCATCTGCCTGGACGCCGGCGCCTCCACCGGCGGCTTCACCGATGTGCTGCTTCAGCGGGGCGCGGCCCGGGTCTATGCCGTGGACGTGGGCTACGGCCAGCTCGACCCCCGGCTGCGCCACGACCCCCGGGTGGTGGTGCGGGAGCGCACCAACATCCGCCACCTCACCCCCGCCGACGTCCCGGAGCCCCTGGACCTCGTCACCCTGGACCTCTCCTTCATTTCCCTGACCCTGGTTCTGCCGGTGGTGGTGCGGTTTCTTAAGCCCGGCGGCCGCATCCTCGCCTTGGTGAAGCCCCAGTTCGAGGTGGGCAAAGGCCAGGTGGGGAAAGGCGGGGTGGTGCGGGACCCGGAGCTCCAGCGCCAGGCGGTGGAGAAGGTGGCCGCCTGCGCCCGGGAGCTGGGGCTTAAGGTGTCCCCCGCCTTTCCCTCGCCCGTGAAGGGCCCCAAGGGAAATCAGGAATATTTTCTGCACCTTAGCCTGACAAAATCGTAAGCCCCCCGTCCGGTTTTTGTTGACAAGGCGCCTCGCCGTCTGCATATTTTAGGCAGAGACCGCTCTTTGGGGCGGGCAAATTTTGTACATCCGGGACCACGTCCTTAACGACGGAGACACCCATGACCAATCAGATCAAGACTTTTCTGCTCCTGGCCGGGCTGACCGTGTTTCTGATCTTCATCGGCAAGCTCATCGGCGGCCGCAGCGGCATGATGATCGCCTTCATCTTCGCCCTGGGGATGAACGTCTTCAGCTACTGGTTCTCCGACAAGATCATCCTGCGCATGTATGGCGCCCGGGAGGTGAGCGAGGCCGAGGCGCCGGAACTGCACCGCATGGTGGCGGAGCTGGCGGCGGAGGCGGGCATTCCCAAGCCCCGGGTGTGCTACATCCCCGATGAGAGCCCCAACGCCTTCGCCACCGGCCGCAACCCGCAAAACGGCGTGGTGGCGGTGACCGCGGGGATCCTGCGCATCCTCACCCCCACGGAGCTCAAAGGCGTGCTGGCCCATGAGATCGGGCACATCCGCAACCGGGACATCCTCATCCAGACGGTGGCCGCCACCGTGGCGGGCGCCATCATGATCCTGGCGGACATGGCCCGCTGGGGCGCCTTCTTTGGCATGGCCCGGGACGATGAGGAAGGCGGGGGCCTGGGCACCCTGGGCACCATCCTGGTGGCCATCTTCGCGCCCATCGCCGCCATGCTCATCCAGATGGCCATCTCCCGCTCCCGGGAGTATCTGGCGGATGAGACCGGGGCGCATCTCTGCCACAACCCCGACTCCCTGGCCAACGCCCTGGAGAAGCTGGCCTACGGCGTGCAGGCGGTGCCCATGGACGCCAAACCGGCCACCGAGCCCCTGTTCATCGTCAACCCCCTGACCGGCGGGGGCCTCATGAGCCTGTTCAGCACCCATCCGCCCATTGAGGAGCGGGTGGCACGCCTCAGGGCCATGCGGTCTTACTGATGGCACCTGACCCGTCATCTGTCCGGGCCCGTTTGCCAGTGCTGCGGCGGCTTTTCCTGCTGGGGATGGGCCTGGCGTGGCTTATGGCTGCTCCGGCCCTGGCTCAGGCCCCTGCCGATGACCTGACCCAGGGCCTGGCGGCCCACAAGGCCGGCCGCCATGCCGAGGCGGTGGAGCTTCTGGGCCGCCACCTGCAAAGCCAGCCCTGGGATAGCGCCGCCCGCATCGCCCGGGCCGCGTCGCTGAGGGCCCTGGAGAAGTACCCGGAGGCCCTGGCGGAGGTGGAGGCGGGGCTGAAGCTCAGCCCCCGGGACCCGGGGCTGCTTTTGGCCCAGGCCCAGGCCCTGGCGGCCCTGGAGCGCCGGGGCGAAGCCATCGGCGTCCTCACTCGGCTGCTGAAGCTCCAGCCCAAAAATGTGGAAGCCCTGAAAGAACGGGCGGAGCAGTTCACCCAGGAAGGCCGCCTGCCCGAGGCCCTGAAGGACATGAAAAAGGCGGTGGCCCTGGCGCCTAAGGACCCCTGGGCCCACTTCAAGCTGGGCATGGTGCTTTTTGCCCTCAACCGCAACCAGGAGGCGGTGGCGGCCTTCACCACCGCCCTCGGCCTCAATCCGGAATCGCCCCTGTTTTATTTTGCCCGGGGGCAGATCTACCGCTATCACCTGAACCAACCCGACAAGGCGCGGGCCGATTTCGAGGCCGGCTGCCGTCTTGACCACCCCTTATGCTGCCGGGAATTGGAGAAAATGACCCAGCAGCCGACAAGTCCTTAGTGACGGGCGGCCAAAAGGACGCGCCGCCCCATCATCCGACCGGAGGTCATATCATGAGGAGATCATTCTGGCCGCAGGGGGCACTGGCGCTCCTGACCGCCACCTTACTTCTGACTTTCACCTTTTCTGAGGCCGCGGCCCGGGCTGGCCGGGGCGGCTCCGTGGGGAGCCGGGGCTCCCGGACCTACAGCGATCCCAAGACCTACACTGCGCCGGCCAGGCCCACGCAGCCTTCGCCCTCGGTGACTCCCACCCGGCCCACCACGCCTGCTCCCGGCCCCACGGGCATGGCCCAGCCCACCGCGCCTTTGGGCGCCACGGGCGGCAGCAGCTTCTGGCGCAGCTTCGGCGGCGGCCTGCTGGGGGGCCTGGTGGGCGGCCTGCTCTTCCGCAGCCTCTTCGGCGGACCGCCAGCCCACGGCGCCACCCAGGCGCCCTCCGGCGGCTGGGGCATCGGCCTGCTGGACATCCTGCTCCTGGGGGGGATTGGCCTCTTGGTGTTTTATTACATCAAGCGCCGGCGCGAGGAGGCCATGGCCATGGCCCCGGCCTTCCAGGGCACGGCAGCGGAGCCCATTCCCCAACCGGGCATCACCCAGCCGCCCTACTATGAGCTGCCCCAGGGCGAGCAGGACCTGGAGCGGGGCGTGAGTTACATCCGTCAGCTCGACCCCTCCTTCAACGAAGCAGCCATCCGGGAGAAGGCCCTGGATACCTTTTTCCAGATCCAGGCTGCCTGGGCCAACCGGGATATGACCCCGGTGCGGGACCGGCTCACCGACGAGATGTACCGCATCCTGCAGGAGGACGCCGAGCGCCTCAAGGCCGAGGGCCGCATCAACCGCCTGGAAAACATCGCGGTGCGCTCCGTGGACCTCACCGAAGCCTGGCAGGAAAACGGCCAGGACTACATCACCGTGCGCATCCTGGCCAACATGCTGGACTACATGGTGGACGACCGCACCGGCGAGGTGCTGGAGGGCAGCAAGACCGAACCGGTGAAATTCGAGGAATACTGGACCTTCACCCGGCCGGTGGGCCCCAACGCCTGGAAACTCTCCGCCATCACCCAGCCGGCATAAAGATGTGGGAGAGGGGGCCAGGGGTCACGGACCCCTGCCCCCTCTCCCACGCCCTCTCCCCCAACCCCTCAAAGGGGGTTGGGAGGGGAGTCTGAGGGGAGGGCGGGGGAGCCACTGCTCCCCCGCCCCTCCCCTCAGTACTTTCAACCCCTCGCCAAATCGCGCAGGCGTTCCGGGTGGGTGTAGACGTTGAGACGTTGGGGGCGGGCGAAGCCCACCAGGGTAAGGCCCATCTCTTGGGCCAGCTCCAGGGCCATGCTGGTGGGGGCGCTCACCGCGGCAAGGATGGGGATGCCGGCCCGCACGCATTTCAGGGCCATCTCAAAGCTGATGCGGCCGGAGAGCAGGGCCACCAAGCGGGTGAGGTCCAGGCGCCGGAGCAGGGCCTGGCCGATGGCCTTGTCCATGGCGTTGTGGCGGCCCACATCCTCGGCGCTCACGAAGATGGCGCCGTCGGGGCTGGCCAGGGCCACCCCGTGGGTGCCGCCGGTGGCGTGAAACAGGGGCTGGGCTTCGGGCAGGCGGGCCACCAGGGCGGAGAGTTGGGTAAGGGTGAGGCTCAGGGGGCTGGTGAGGGGGGGGACCCTGGCCTTGATGTCGCTCACCGCCTCCTTGGCGCACAGGCCGCAGGAGCTGTAGGCCACCTCCAGGTGGCGGCGGCCGGCCCGCTCTTTTGCTTCCGGAGCCAGGCTGACGTCCAGGACATTGGGCGGCAGCACCGGGTCGGTGGCGGTGCCGCAGAAATGCAGGCTGAGGACCTCGGAAAGGGAGCGGATGATGCCCTCGGTGTAAAGAAAGCCCAGGGCCAGCTCCTTTTCCTGGCCGGGCAGGCGCATGAGCACCTGGAAGGGCTCCCCGCCCAGGCGGATCTCCAGGGGCTCCTCCACGATGACTACGTCGGTGGTGTCTTCCTGGAGGCCCTGAGACAGGCGCCAGAGGCGGATCTCCCGGGTGGGGGCGCTCATGGGATACAAAAGCCCTGATTTTTCCGGGGGGCGGCGGTGGTGGCCGCGGCCGCAGGCGGCGCCGGCGGGCAGGGCGGGGCCACGGTGCCCCAGCCCAGCTTGGTGCGCAGGATTTCAAAGTAACTGCGCCGGGGGGATTTCACCAGGCGCAGGTTAAAGGGCGCGGCCTTGATCTCCACCCGGTCATAGGGGCCCAGGGTTTCGCCCACCTGGCCGTCCACGGTGAGGTAGGTGTCCCGCACCTTGTCCCCCAGAGTGATGGCCACGGTGACGGTTTCGGGGAGGATGATGGGCCGGTTGCTCAAGGTGAAGGGGCAGATGGGCAAAAGCAAAATTTCCCGCAAGGTGGGATACACGATGGGCCCGCCGGCGGACAAGGTGTAGGCGGTGGAGCCGGTGGGGGTGGAGACGATGAGGCCGTCGGCCCGGTAATTGGTGAGATACTCCCCGTCGATCCAGGTGGTGAGCTCCACGATACGGGCGAGAGCCCCTTTATTCACCACCGCGTCGTTGACCACCACCTCCTGAAAGCAGGGCCGGCCCTCCCGGATGAGGGTGGCCTGAAGCATGAGGCGCTCCTCCACCTCAAACTGGCCGGCCAGCACCTGCTCCATGGCCGGATGGAGCTCGTCCAAAGCCACCTCGGTGAGGAAGCCCAGGCCCCCCACGTTCACCCCCAAAATAGGGATGCCCAGGTGGCTGTAATGCCGGGCCACGCTCAAGAGCGTGCCGTCGCCGCCCATGACCACCAAGAGGTCAGTGTCCGGCGGCAGGGGCTTGACCGGCGGACCCGGTTCATTTTCCGCCACCTCGGCTTTGACCCCATGCTCCGCCAGCCAGCCTTTGAGGGCCAGGCCCGCCTCCCAGGCGGCAGCCTTGTGCTGTTTGGTGAAGATGGCCACCTGCTCCACGTCTCGCCTCCTCGGGTTGACAAATAACATATCCTGCGGTAATTATCAAAGCTTGTCGGCCGGTGACGGTCGCCATTGGGCAACTCCCCGCCGGCGACTCCTCCTCTTGTGCTGTCCCCTTGGCCCGCCACCTGAGGGTGTGCCCGCCGCCCCGGAAGGAGCCGCCTGGGAACCCCGCCACCGGACTTTTCAGATCAAGGAGCAGCCTCATCGTGGAACTGGCACGACGCATCCGGCAGATTCCGCCCTCCGCCACCCTGGCCCTCAACGCCAAGGCCAATCAGCTCAAGGCCCAGGGGGTGGATGTGGTGAATTTCGGCGTGGGCGAACCCGATTTTGAGACCCCGGAGCACATCAAGGAAGCGGCCATTCAGGCCATCCGGGACGGCTTCACCCGCTACACCCCGGTAGGGGGCATCCCGGAACTCAAGGAGGCCATTATCCGGCGCTTTGAAGAGGACCTGGGCCTCAAGTATGAGCCGGCGGAAGTTATGGTCTCCTGCGGCGGCAAACACGCCCTCTACAATCTCTTTCAGGTGCTCTTCGAGGCCGGGGATGAGGTGATTGTGCCGGCGCCCTTTTGGGTGTCCTATCCGCCCATGCTGATGCTGGCGGAGGCCACCCCCATCATCGTCCGCACCCGGGAGGAAAACGGCTTTCGGTTGACGCCGGAGGAGCTCCAAGCGGTGATCACCCCCCGCACCAAGGGCCTCATCCTGAACAGCCCCTCCAACCCCACCGGCTCGGTGTATCCCCGGGCGGAGCTGGAGGCCCTGGCGGAGGTGGTCCTGAAGCACCGGCTCATCGTCATCTCCGACGACATCTATGACAAGATTCTCTTCGACGGGCAGAAATTCGCCAACCTGGCCATGGTGGATCCCCGCCTGAGGGAGCAGACCTTTGTGCTCAACGGCGTGTCCAAGACCTACGCCATGACCGGCTGGCGTATCGGCTATGCCGCGGGGCCGGCCAAGGCCATCGCCGCGGCCACCAATCTGCAGAGCCAAAGCACCTCCAACCCCACCTCCATCGCCCAAAAGGCGGCGGTGGCGGCCCTAACCGGCCCTCAGGACTCGGTGGCCCAGATGGTGACGGAGTTCGCCTGGCGGCGGGACGACATTTACCGGCGGTTGCTGGAAATCCCTGGGGTCACCAGCATCAAGCCCGGCGGCGCCTTCTACATCTTCCCCAATGTCAGCGCTTATTTTGACCGGATCCAGGCCGGTCCCGGGCAGTCCCGCTCCGGCGTCCTGGCGGAGTATCTCCTGGAGGAGGCCAAGGTGGCGGCGGTGCCCGGCGGGGAGTTCGGCGAGGACACCTGCATCAGGCTTTCCTTTGCCACCTCCCGGGAGCGCATTGCCACCGGGGTGAGCCGGATTGGCGAAGCCTTGCAGAAATTGGGGGGATAAAAGAAAGGCAGGGCGGGGAAGCGCGGCCAGGCGGGGCTCCCTCCATGGCCGCGCTGCCCGTTCAACGTGCTTAGCGGCGGGCCGCCGAACGTTTGGAGGCCTTCAGCGGATTGATCTTCACGGCATTGTTGGCCGCCGGTTTTTCGGCCTTGACGTGGGTGGCCAGGTTGCAATTACCCCGGCGCCACTTCACCGCCGGATCCGGGAAGGAGGCGCAGTAGCGATTGTCCTCAAAGGTGAGGATGCGCTCGCAGCCCTCACAATTCTCCACGATCTGGTGGCACCGGCCGCCGTTGAACGAACAGCCCTTTTTGGTCATGAAGGTGCACTCCAGGCCCGGTTTCACAGTTTCACAGCGCATGGCGATCAGCCCCCTCTCTTAAGTAATCCTTCCTATATTAACTTCCAAAGAAAAAAAGTCAAGAGTACGTGCGAAGTCTGTCCCGAATCGTCCCCCACGGGGTGACAGGGCCTTACCTCTTTTCAGGCCCTGTGGTAGGATGGGAGGTGGAGGTTGCCCACCATAGCCGCGCCGCCCACCCTCACGAACCGGAGAGTTCACAATTACCACAGTAAGATCCGGGGAGCCCAGGCGGCCAGGAAGGGTATGTATGAGCCAGGATGACGCCCTGAAATCCTACCGGGAAAAGCGCCAGTTCTGCCGCACGCCGGAGCCGGCCGGCGGCGGTCCGCAGCCCTCGGGAGGGGACCCCCTATTCGTGGTCCAGAAGCACGCCGCCCGCAAGCTCCACTACGACTTCCGCCTGGAGGTGGATGGCGTCCTGAAGAGCTGGGCCATCCCCAAGGGGCCCTCCCTCAACCCGGCCGAAAAGCGCCTGGCCGTGCCCACCGAGGACCACCCCCTGGAATACGCCCGCTTCGAGGGGGTCATCCCCGAAGGCGAATACGGCGCCGGCACCGTCATGGTCTGGGACATCGGCACCTTCCGCAATCTCACCGAGAAAAAGGGGAAACCCGTGCCCCTGGCCGAGGCGGTGGCCCACGGCCACGTCAAGGTGTGGCTGGAGGGGAAGAAACTTAGGGGCGGCTTCTCCCTCACCCGCTTCAAAAGCGGCAAAGACGAGGCCTGGCTCCTGGTGAAAAACCAGGACGAGCTGGCCGACGCCAGCCGGGACCCGCTGGCCGAGGAGCCGGACTCCGCCCTCACCGGCCGCAGCCTGGAGGAGATCGAGGGACAAGGCTGAGATTTGGGGGAGGGGGCCAGGGGCCGAGGGCCCCTGCCCCCTCCCCCAAGCCCCCACCCCCGACCCCGTAAAGGGGGTTGGGAGGGGAGTCTGAGGGGAGGGCGGGGGAGCCACTGCTCCCCCGGCCCTCCCCTCAGTCGAATCCAACGGAGGAGAACATGACCACGCAGGCGCCCAGCACCCCCCGGGAAGCCATCCTCATGTTTCATTATGCCGACCGCATGAAATCGGAGCTTCTCATTGCCTCTCAGATGCTCAATGCGGTGCTGGGGCTCAAGGAGGCGGAGCAGTTCGGCGGCCGCAAGGTGCTGGTGGAGTATTTCCGCGCCCTGGAGCGGGAGGTGGCCCTGGGCCAGGCCCTCATCGCCGACCCGGAGCTGGTGCGGGTGCGCACCGTCATGACCGGCCTCACCGGCATGGCGGATTCCGGCCCCCTGAACCAGATCCAGGAGCACCTCACCTGGATCATCAGCACCATGACCACTTACGCCCAACGGGCCATGAAGTATCTCTTGGACCAGGATCTGCTTTAGGGGCAGGTTCATCGGGGCCGGGGCAGGCCGTCAGGGTACCCAGGCAAGGCGTGCCGCGGTTTTGGCGTCGCCGTGGCCCTTTACAAATCCGCCAGCCGCCGGTAAACCTCCAGGACCGGCAGGCCCTGGGCCTGAGCCAGGCGGCGGCAGACCTCGTATTCGGGCAGCCGCCGGCGCAGGCCGCCATACTCCATGACCTTCACCGTTACCGGCCCCCAGGGGGTGGCCACCTCCTCCTGCCAGCGCCGGGCCGCCACCCGCTCCAGCACTTGACAGCGCACCCCCAGGGTGGTGGAGTGGGTGAACAGGGTGAGAAGCATACTCTCCCGGAGGGCCGGCGGCGCAATGACCGTCAGGGCCACACCGGGGCGATTCTTCTTCATGATGAGGGGGGTGAGGGCCACATCCAGGGCGCCGGCGGCAAAGAGCTCGGCCATCAGCGGCTCATAGAGCTCCGGATTCATATCGTCAATGTGGGTTTCCAGGACCAGAATCTCTTCCCTTAGGCCCGGTGAAGGCGAGAGCGGTTCCCCCACCAGCAGGCGCACCAGATTGGGGTGGCCGGGCAAATCCCGGGAGCCGGCGCCGTAGCCCACCGCCAGGAGCTTGAGGGGCGGGCACAAGGTGCTTTCCGCCTCCAGGCCCTTGAGGATGACCGCGCCGGTGGGGGTCACCAGCTCTCCGGGGAGATCGGTGCCGTAGAGAGAAAAGCCCTGCAGGAGCTCCAGCGTGGCGGGGGCCGGGTTGGGCAGGGTGCCGTGGGCGCTGGCAATGAGGCCCCGCCCCAGGGGCAGGGGGCTGACGAAAGAGCGGCGGATGCCTAGATATTCTATCCCGAAGGCCGCGCCCACGATATCCAGGATGGTGTCCGCCGCCCCCAGCTCGTGAAAATGCACCTCCTCCAAGGGCACGCCGTGGCGTCGGGATTCGGCCTCCCCCAGCAGGCGGAACATGCTGAGGCTCAACTCCCGGGTGCGGGGCGGCAGGTCCGCCTTTTCCAACAAGGCCACAATATCCCGGTAACTGCGCTCCGGCTGGGGGCCGCAGCGGAAATCCACCTTGGTGCCGGCCAGGTGCTGGCGGCTCACCCGGCGCACTTCCAGCTCAAAACCGGGCAGGCCCAGGCCCGCCAGCACCCGGCGCAGTTCATCCGCCGGCAGCCCCGCCTCCAGCAGGGCCCCCAGGGTCATGTCGCCGCTCAGGCCGGAAAAGCAGTCAAAGTAGGCCCAGCGTTCAGGCGGGGTGGGGGAGCACAAGTTCCACCTCCCTCACCGCCCGGGGCTCGGCCCGGCGAATAATAAATTTAAGGCCGCCCCACTCCACCACCTGGCCGGGGCGGGGCAGGTCCCCTGACTGGGCGATGAGGAACCCCGCCAGGGTCTCATAATCGCCCAAGGGCAGATTCAGGTTCAGGGTTTCGTTCAAGGCGCTGATCTCCATGCGGGCGTCGATGAGGTAGCGGTTCTCCGCCACCCGGGTGAGGGGGCTGGTTTCCTGATCGAACTCATCGGCGATCTCCCCCACAATCTCTTCCAGCAGGTCCTCCAGGGTGACGATGCCCACCGCGCCGCCGTATTCATCCACCACCACCGCCAGGTGAATACCCCGGCGCTGCATCTCCGTCAAGAGGCCGTCGATCTTTTTGATCTCCGGGACATAGGTCGCCGGCCGGATCAGGGGCCGGATGGGCCGCTCGGAGGGGGGCTCCCCCAGGAGATCGAAGCCATGCAGCACCCCGATGATGTTGTCGATGCGGCGATGGTACACCGGCAGCCGGGAAAACGGCGAGGTGCGGAATTCCTCCAGGGCCTGGGCGAGGGTGAGGGTATCGGGGATGGCCGCCACCTTCACCAGGGGCACCATGACCTCCCGGGCCCGGCGCTGGCTGAAGCGCAGGATGCGGTGGATGATGCGCCGTTCGCCCCCCTTCAGGTCCACCTCCGGCCCGCCGGTGGCCACCACCAGGCGCAGGTCCTCCCGGGTGATAAAGGGGAGGCCTGCCCGGCGCCGCGCCCCCGTCAGGCGCAGAAACAGCCGGCTGGCCCCGGCAAAGACCAGGGTCAGCGGCGCCAGAACCCAGGAGGCCAGCCATAAGGGAAACCCCACCCGCTGGGCCAGCCGGTTGGGATGCTGGCGGCCGATGGATTTGGGGGTGATCTCCGCCAAAAGCAGGATGAGGGGCGGCAGGGCCACTGCGGCCACCACTTCCCCCCGGGGGCCCAGCCAGGCAAGGAGCAGGGCGGTCACCAGCACGGTGTTGGAGATCTCCGCCAGATTGGCCCCCAGAAGGCAGGTGGCCACCACCCGTTCCGGGGTCTTGAGGAGCCGCAGGGCAAAGGCCGCCCCCCGGTGGCCTTCCTCCGCCCGGCGCTTGAGCCGCCTGGGGTTGGCCGAGACCAAGGCGATCTCCGACAGGGCAAAGAAGGCCTCCGCCAGCAGCAGAGGGAGAAAGATGAGAACAACCGCCCACATCATAGCGGCTCCCGAGTGACCTCCACCTCCAGCAGCCGGGTGCCCTTCATTTTCACCACCCGGAAGGTGAGGTCCTCAATCCGCACTGAGTCACCTTCCCTGGGCAGTTCACCGAAATGGTGCAGCACCAGGCCGCCGATGGTGTCAAACTCCGCGGTGGGAAAGTCCGTGCCCAGGGCCTCGTTGGCGTCCTCCAGGGCCACGGTGGCCTTGAGGCGCCAGCGGCCGGGGGCCACCTCTTCGATGGGTTTCTCCTCCTCGACAAATTCCTGGGCGATCTCCCCGCAGAGCTCCTCCAGCAGGTCCTCCACGGTCACCAGGCCCATGAGGGTGCCGTATTCGTCCACCACCAACGCCAGGCGCAGGTGCCGGCTCTGGAGTTCGGTGAGCAGATCATAGGCCCGCTTGCTCTCCGGCACATAATACGCCGGGCGCAGCCACTGCCGCACCGCCTCCGGCCCGGTGAGTTTGCGGATTTCGGCCATCAGCAGGTCCTTGGCATGGAGAATGCCCAGAACATTGCCGGGCTGGTCTTTGTAGATGGGCACCCGGGAAAAGCGGGAGCGCTTCACCTCCTGGATGAGGCGGGGCAGGGGCATATCCACGGGCAGGCAGAAGATGTCCGGCCGGGGCACCATGATCTGACTCACCCTCACCTCCCCCAGGCGCAGCAGGTTCTGGATGAAATCCCGCTCCAGGGCGGCAATCCCCCCCAGTTCGTGGCTCTCCTCCACCAGATGGGCGAAATCCTCCTGGCGCAGGGCCGGCACCTGGAGTTCCGGCCGGAATCCCAGGGTGACGAGGAGCCCGCGGCTGATCTGCAACAGGAGAAAGCGCACCGGCGCCAGCAGGCGCATGGCCAGCTTCACGCCCGGGGCCACCAGGGGTGCCAGGCGCTGGGGATAGGTGAAGGCGAGAGACTTGGGAAGAATCTCCCCTAAAAACAGGAGCAGGGGCGAGAGGCCCGCCAAGGCCACCCATTTGCCCCGGGCGCCCCAGAGACTGAGGGCCAGGGAGGTGGCCACGATGGAAGCCAGGATGGTGACGATCTCCACCCCCACCACCAGGGTGATGAGGAGGAGCTGGGACTGGCCCAGGAGCTCTTCCACCAGCGCCCCCGAGCGGGGGCGTTGCTCTTTGAGCCGCAGGCGGTCCAGGGGGTTTAAGGCGAACAGAGAGGTCTCGGCCAGGGAAAAGAAGCTGTACAGGGCCAAAAGACCGCCCAAGGCCAGCCAGCGCCAGAAATGGGAAGGCAAAGTCAGGCTATCCACTGAGCGTGTGCCTGAGAGGCGTCATGTGAGACGATTATAGATAGCTGTGGAGAGGGGCCAGGGGGTGGAGCTTTGCCTCCTCCCCCCTGCCCTCTCCCCCACCCACTCCCCCTTAGTGGCTCTAGCCTCGAGTTCCCGAAGCTAAGGGGGTGGTGGATAAGGGAGTTTGAGGGGAGCCCGGGGGCTCCGCCGACTCCCCGGCTCCCCCCGCCAAAACCGTTGTCGCCCCGGTCTCAGGTGATCGAAAAGAGACGGTCCCTGCCCGGTTTGCTCCTGGACACCCGCCGAGGGCTCCCCTCCCCCCGATCACGGCGGCGCCTCAGGTCAGGGCCGGCGGGGTCGCGCGGGGCAGCCGCCGCCTCGTGGCCTTGGGCCGGGAGGGCTCCTTGAAGGGCGAGCGCACCAAAGCCTCCTTCAGCACCTCGTCCATGTCGTTCACCAAGACAAACTTGAGGCGCCGCTTCACGTAGGCCGGGATCTCCATCAAATCCTTTTTGTTGGCCTCCGGGATGATGACCTTTTTCATGTGGGCCCGCAGGGCCGCAATGGCCTTCTCCTTGAGGCCGCCGATGGGGAGCACCTTGCCCCTCAGGGTGATTTCCCCGGTCATGGCCACATCTCGTCTCACCGGCACCCCGGTGAGGGCCGAGATGAGGGCGGTGGCCATGGTGATGCCGGCGGAGGGGCCGTCCTTGGGGGTGGCACCGGCGGGCACGTGCAGGTGGATGTCCAGCTTTTCATAAAAGTCCGGCTCCAGCCCCAGCCGGTCGGCCCGGGAGCGGGCGTAGCTCAGGGCCGCCTGGGCCGACTCCCGCATCACCTCCCCCAACTGGCCGGTGAGGAGGAGCTGGCCCTTGCCCCGGAGGAGCGAGGCCTCCACCGCCAGGATTTCGCCCCCCACCTGGGTCCAGGCGAGCCCGGTGGCCACCCCCACCTCGTCTTTGTCCAGCTCCTTTTCCGGCAGATACCGGGGCGGGCCCAGGTATTTGTGCAGGTTTGCCCGGGTGATGGTGAAGGGCCCCGTCTCCCCTTCGGCGATGCGCCGGGCGATCTTGCGGCACAGGGCCCCGATCTCCCGCTCCAGGTTCCGGAGGCCCGCCTCCTGGGTGTAATGGACGATGATCTCCCGCAGCACCTCGGCAGACAGGTGCAAATCCCCGGGCCGCAGGCCATTCTCCTTGATCTGCCGGGGCAGCAGATACCCCTGGGCGATCTTCAGCTTCTCCTCCTCGGTGTAGCCGGGCAGGCGAATGATCTCCATGCGGTCCTTGAGGGCCGAGGGGATGGGGTCCACCAGGTTGGCGGTGGTGATGAACATCACCTTGGAGAGGTCAAAGGGCAGATTGAGATAGTGGTCGCTGAAGGAGTGGTTCTGCTCCGGGTCCAGCACCTCCAGCAGCGCCGCAGCGGGATCGCCCCGAAAGTCCATGCCGATCTTGTCCACCTCATCCAGGATGAAGACCGGGTTGTTGGAGCCGGCGTTCTTCAGCCCCTGGATGATGCGGCCGGGGAGAGCCCCGATGTAGGTGCGCCGGTGGCCCCGGATCTCCGCCTCATCCCGCATGCCCCCCAGTGAGATGCGGGTGAATTTGCGGCCCATGGCCCGGGCAATGGATTGGCCGAGAGAGGTTTTGCCCACCCCCGGCGGCCCCACCAGGCAGAGGATGGGCCCCTTCATCTTCTTGTTGAGCTTGCGCACACTCAGGTATTCCAGGATGCGCTCCTTCACCTTCTCCAGATTGTAGTGGTCGGCATCCAGGATGGCCTTGGCCTCTTTCAAGTCCAGCTTGTCCCGGGTGCTCTTGCTCCAGGGGAGCTCCACCAGCCAGTCCAGGTAGGTGCGCACCATGGAGGCCTCGGCCGCGTCCGGGTGCATCTGCTCCAGGCGGTTGAGCTGCTTTAAGGCCTCATCCTCGGCGTACTTGGGCATCCGGGCCCGGGCGATCTTTTCCCGGTATTCCTCCAGCTCCTTGCTGATCTCGTCGGTGTCGCCCAGCTCCTTTTTGATGGCCCGCATCTGTTCCCGGAGGAAATACTCCCGTTGGGTGCGGTCCATCTCCTCCCGGGCCTGGGACTGGATCTTGGCCTGGATGGAGGAGACCTCCAGCTCCTTGCGCAAAAAATCGTTGACGATGATGAGGCGCCGGATGGGGTCCAGCTCCTCCAGGACCGCCTGGGCCTCCTCGATCTTCAGGCGCAGGTTGGCGGCCACCAGGTCCGCCAGGTGGCCGGGATCGTCAATGGAGTCGAGAATGGACAGCAGATCCGGGGAGAGCACCCCTTTGAGGGTGAGGATCTTCTCCGACATCTCCCGGGCGTTGCGCATCAGGGCCTCGGCCTCGGGGGAGACCTCTTCCAGGGGGGTCTCGGGCACCACTTCCAGGGCCACCCGGAAATAGGGCCGCTCCTTCAGATACTGACTGATGCGGGCCTTGGTCTTGCCTTGCACCAGGATCTTCAGACGCCCATCGGGGAGTTTGAGCATCCGGAGAATGAGGCTCACGGTGCCCATCTCATAGATGTCGTCCGGGCTGGGGTTTTCGATGGCCTGATCCTTCTGGGTGGCCAAAAGCAAAAGCCGGTCTTCCGCCAGGGCGGCCTCGATGGCGGCCACCGAGGATTCCCGCCCCACAAACAGGGGCAGCACCATGTTGGGGAAGACCACCACGTCCCGCACCGCCAGCAGGGGCAAAGTGGCGGGGATGATGAGTTCGCTCTGTTCCTCGTCCTTACGGGGAGTCATCGACACTCCTTAAAAGTGACGCCCTGCCAGGGCCTTGGGGCCGCTCCGGCCGGCGCTTCTGTCGTCTCAGCATCAATGCCTGACACTTGTCGGCTGAATTTTATAGTAATATCAATAAACGGCCCTGGCAAGCGCTTCCGGCGCGGTAGCCTCTAACGTCGGAGAGCCGTCCGCCGGGCATGGTGGAAAGGCGGAGAGGAAAATCCTCTTTGCCGCTACGAAAAAATAAGATAATCTAAAAGTCTTTTTAACTTCCTCGATTCGGGGGTGAGCCGTCATGAGGGGGAGAACTGCGGCGGTCTCCACACCGCCCGCACCCCAGGACCCTTTTCTCACGGAGGTAGAAGCCGGCCTGGCCCGGGCCGTGACGGCTCTGTTGGCCCTCCAGCAGGAGGAGGGCTACTGGTGGGCCGAGCTGGAATCCAACGTCACCATCACCGCGGAGTACCTCATGCTCCACCGCCTCCTGGGGCTGGGGGAGGAGAAGTTCCCCGGCATGGTGGCGGACCTTCTCTCCCGGCAGCTGCCCAACGGCGCCTGGTCGCTGTGGTACGGCGACGGGGGCGAGCTCAGCACCACGGTGGAGGCCTACTTCGCCCTGAAGCTGGCAGGCCTGCCGGCTGACATCCCCCGCCTGGCCAAGGCCCGAGAGTTCATCCTCTCCAAGGGCGGCGTTCTGAAGACCCGGGTCTTCACCCGCATCTTTCTCGCCCTCTTCGGCCAGGTGAGCTGGGAGGGCATTCCCCTTTTGCCGGTGGAATTCGTGCTCCTGCCGGTGTGGTCCGGGCTGAGCATCTATGAGTTCTCCAGTTGGACCCGGGCCACCATCGTGCCTTTGAGCGTGGTCATGGCCTACCGGCCGGTGCATCCGCTCCCTCCGGAGCAGGGGGTGGCGGAACTCTTCCTCAGCCCCGAGGAGCCCTTCCAACGCCACCGGGTGAATTGGATTCCCGGCGGCTCTTTACTGGAAAACTTCTTTGTGTTGGTGGACCGGCTCCTCAAGCTCTACTACCGCCTGCCGTCCCATGCTTTAAGGCGGCTGGCCCTCAGGCGGGCGGAGGAGTGGATCCTGGAGCACCAGGAGGAGACCGGCGACTGGGCGGGCATCCAGCCGGCCATGGTGAACTCCCTTCTGGCCCTGAAGTGCCGGGGTTACGACCTGGGCCACGAGCGGATGCAGAAAGGCCTGGAGGCCCTGGAACGCTTTGAGCTCCGGGACGGCGAGCGCCTGTGGCTGCAGTCCTGCATCTCGCCGGTGTGGGACACCGCCCTGGCGCTCCGGGCCCTGGCCGCGGCGGGGCTCCCGCCGGAGCACCCCGCCTTGGTCAAGGCCAGCCGCTGGCTGCTGGGGAAACAGATCCGCCGGCCCGGGGACTGGCAGGTGAAATGCCCCGGGGTGGAGCCGGGAGGCTGGGCCTTTGAGTTCGTCAACAACTGGTACCCGGATGTGGACGACAGCTCCATGGTGCTGGTGGCCCTCAAAGAGACCCTGGCCGACCCGGAGGCCCACAAGGAAGCCCTCACCCGGGGCATCAACTGGTGCCTGGGGCTGCAATGCCGAAACGGCGGCTTCGCCTCCTTCGACAAGGACAACACCAAGGAGTGGCTGAACCTCATTCCCTTCGCCGACCTTAAGGCCCTGGTAGACCCCCCCACCGAGGACATCACCGCCCGGGTGCTGGAGATGCTGGGGGTCTATGGCTATCCCAAAAGCCACCCAGCGGCGGTGCGGGCCCTGGCCTTCATCCGGCGCACGCAGCAGCCGGAGGGTTGCTGGTACGGCCGCTGGGGGGTTAACTACATCTATGGCACCTGGTCGGTCCTGGCGGGCCTCAGGGCCATCGGCGAGGACATGAGCCAACCCTATATCCGCCGGGCGGTGGCCTGGCTGAAGAGCATCCAGAACCCCGACGGCGGCTGGGGCGAATGCTGCGAGTGCTATCGGGACCGGGAGATGATGGGGGTGGGCGTGAGCAGCCCCTCCCAGACGGCCTGGGCCCTTTTGGGCCTGTTGGCGGCGGGCGAGGTCAACTCCCCGGAGGTCCGGGCCGGGATCGCCTATCTCCTGAAAAACCAGCGCCCCGACGGCCGCTGGAACGAGGAGCACTTCACCGGCACCGGTTTCCCGTCGCATTTCATGATCCGCTATCATCTGTACCGGGACGTCTTCCCCACCATGGCGCTGGGGCTGTATTTGAAGAAGGCCGGGGGAGGGGGCTAAGTATTTCCCCGGGCTCTTTGCCTTAATTCCATATCGGGGGGCTGGGAGGGGGTGTGGGGGAGGGCGGGGGAGCCAGGCTCTCCCGGCCCTCCCCCACAAACTCCAACCCACTGGCATGAAAACTCTCGTAACCGGGGGCACCGGCTTTGTGGGCCGGGCGGTGGTGGTGGAGCTCCTGGCCCGAGGCCGGGAGGTCCGGGTCCTGGTGCGCCGGCGGGGGCACCCGGCCCTGGCCGGCCTGGAGGTGGAGGAGGTCCAAGGCGACCTCCGGGATCCCGACTCCCTGCGGGCGGCTCTCAAAGGCGTGGGCCGGGTCTTTCATGTGGCCGCGGACTACCGCCTGTGGGTGCCGGACCCGGAGGGCATGTATGCCACCAATGTCCAGGGGACGGAGAACCTGCTTCAAGCCGCAGCCGCCGCCGGGGTGGAGCGCTTCGTGTACACCAGCACCGTGGGCACCCTGGGCAATCCCGGGGACGGCACCCCCGGCACCGAGGACACCCCCGTCAGTCTGGCGGAGATGGTGGGCCACTACAAGCGCTCCAAATTCCTGGCGGAGCAAAAAGTTCTGGAATTTGCCGCCCGGGGCTTCCCGGTGGTCCTGGTGCATCCCAGCGCGCCGGTGGGCCCCTGGGACTGGCGGCCCACCCCCACCGGCCAGATGATCGTGGACTTCCTCAAGGGGCGCTGCCCCGCCTACGTGGAGACGGGCCTCAATCTCGTGCATGTCCGGGATGTGGCCCAGGGCCATCTCCTGGCGGAGGACAAGGGCCGGGTGGGGGAGAAATACATCCTGGGCTGCCAGAACCTCCGGCTCTCGGAGATCTTCGGGCTGCTGAGCACCCTGAGCGGGGTGCCGGCGCCCCGCTTACGCCTGCCCTATACCCCGGTGCTCCTCATGTCCTACGTCAACGAATTCTGGGCCACTTACATCAGCCATAAGCCCCCCCGCATGCCCCTGGCGGCGGTGCAGATGGCCAAAAAATACATGTTTTTTGACAGCACCAAGGCGGTGCGGGAGCTGGGCCTGCCCCAGACACCGGTCAGCCAGGCCCTGGCGGAAGCGGTGGCCTGGTTCAGGGAGCGGGGCTACGTCTGAGGCGGAAAAAAACCGGCAAAGGCCAAACCCCAGGAAGGGTGTTCCCGCGTGCTCTTCCCATCACCACATGCCTCTCACCTTTCCCCCTTGCAAAAAGCCGGATGATGGTCAACTATGTGATAAAATGACGGCTGACCACGGCGCGGCCCGGTCCCAAGGAGGTGGCGGGTGCGATTCCCTTTAAGTCTCAGCCTGGAGCTGACCCGGTATTTGCTGGCCAAACGCCTGGCCGGGGAAGAAAAATTTCCTTTGGTGCTCATGCTGGAGCCCACCCTGCAGTGCAATCTGGCCTGCCAGGGCTGCGGCCGCATCCAGGAATATCGGGAGACCCTCTCTCGGGCCCTCAGCCTGGAGGAGTGCCTCACGGCGGTGGAGGAGTGCGGCGCCCCGGTGGTGACGGTGACCGGCGGCGAGCCTTTGCTTTATCCCCCGGTCTTTGAGCTCCTGGAAGAGCTGGTGCGCCGCAAGAAGCACATCTACCTCTGCACCAACGCCATCCTGCTGGAAAAATCCCTGCCCCGCCTGCCCCGCTCCCGCCGGCTGACGTTGAGCATCCATGTGGACGGTCTGGCTCCCACCCACGACCGCCTCCTGGGCCGGCCCGGGCTTTTCGACCTGGCCCTCGGGGCCATTAAGGCCGCCAAGGCGGAGGGCTTGCGGGTCTGCACCAACACCACCATCTACAAAGAGACGGACATCAACGAAATTCAGGAGCTCTTCGGGCTCTTGACCGATGTGGGGGTGGACGGCATTCTGGTGTCGCCCGCCTTCAGCTTTGCCGGCGTCTCCCCGGAGCTTTTCCTCTCTCGGGAGGAGATCCGGGAGAAGTTCACCGCCCTGACGCTCAACGGCCGGCCGGTGCGTTATTTCAGCACGCCCCTGTATCTGAGCTTCCTCCGGGGCGAACGCCATTACGAGTGCACCCCCTGGGCCAACCCCACCCGCAACCCCTCGGGCTGGCGTTCGCCGTGCTACCAGATCCTGGACACCCATTACCCCACTTTCCAGGAGCTTATGGAAAAGACCCCCTGGGAGAAATACGGCCCCGGGCGGGATCCCCGTTGCAGCCAGTGCATGATGCACTCCGGCTTTGAGCCCAGCGTGGTGCGCCAGATGGGCTTCAAGGACATGTGGCGCATGCTGCGCTGGAATCTCTCCTGAGACCAAAGGGGCCAGGGGTGGAGGGAGACCTCCGGGCCTCGTCCGTTCCCTTTCCAGGATTCCGGCCCCGGCCGGCCCTTGCCGTACTGCTGGCCGGGGTGGCTGTGGGCTACGGCTTCTGCCTCACCCGGCTGCCCCTGATCCGGGCCGAGGCCCTGTATGCCCTCATTCCCCGGGAGATGTTGGCCTCCCATGACTGGCTCACCCCCACCCTGCAGGGCCTGCCTTATCTGGACAAACCGCCGCTGCTTTACTGGCTGAACGCCCTGATCTTCGGAAGCCTGGGAATCGGCGAGGCCACCTGCCACCTCGTGAATCTTCCTCTCGCTCTCCTGACTGTCTGGCTCACCTGGCGCCTGGGGCGGGAGCTTATCCCGGAGCGGGCGGCGCTTGTGGGGGCCGGGGTGCTGGCCGCCAGCCTGGGTTTTTTTATCCTGCACCTGCAACTCCTCCCCGACCACCTCATCACTCTGTGGCTGCTTTCGGCGCTGTGGTGCTGGCACCGCGGGCTTGCCGCCCCTACCCGGCTTACGGAGTTGGGATTTTTTGTCTGCCTGACGGGGGGCTTTTTCAGCAAAGGGCTCATCGGCTTGGTCTTTCCCCTGACCATTGTGGCTCTCACTTCCCTGGCCGCCGGCCGCCGGGAAGGCCTCAGGGTGCTCGGCTCTTTCCCCGGCTGGCTGCTGGCCGTTCTGCCCGTGGCCGGCTGGCTGCTGCTCCTGGAGCACCGCCATCCGGGCTTTATCTGGCACTTTCTCATCAACGAGCAGGTGCGGCGTTTTCTGGGGGCCCGGGAACCCCTGGATGTCCAGGGCTTTTCGCTCCCGGCGTTCTGGCTCCTCACCCTGTTGTGGCTGATGCCCTGGACGCCTCTTCTCCCCGCCGCGGCGGCCCAGGCCTGGCGGGCGGCTGTAGGCACCGGTCCCCACCGGCTGGGGGGTTCCCTCCTCCTCTGGCCGGCGGTGATCCTCGGGTTTTATTCTTTCTCCAGCTGCCGGGTGGAATACTATCCCCTGCCGGCCCTTCCGGCTCTGGCGCTTTTGGTGGGCTGGCGCCTGGACCTGAGCCTGGCCCTCCCCCGGGACCGCCTTCTCACCGCCGCCCTGCTCTTCCTGGCCGGGCTGGCTTTTTTGGCCGGGCTGGCGTTGCCCTCCCTGGAGACGCTGCTGACGGCCAACCGCCGGGAATTTGCCGGCCTCACCAATGCACTGGCGCCGCTTCTGCCCTGGGGCACGCTGCCATTGGCCATGGTGGCTTTGACCGGGGCCTGGGCGGGGCGCCGCCGGCCCCGGGTGGCCCTGGCCTCCCTGGCAGGGGTGGGGCTGGGGCTGCTGACGGCCGGTTTCCTCTCCGTCACCGCCCTCTCCCCTTTCCTGAGCGATCGTCTCCCGGGGGAATGGCTGAGACAGCACGCCCGGCCCGAAGATCTGGTGGTTCTGGACACGGTGGAGGAATATGAGTATGCCGCCTCCCTGGCCTGGTACGCCGGTTTCCGGGTCCACCTGGTGGTGCGGGAGGGGTTGCCCCGCTTTCCCCGGCCGGTGCCGCCGGAAGAGAACTACCTTCTCTCCCCGGAGGACCTGGAAAGGCTGTGGGACAGCCCCCGACGGGTCTGGGTCCTGGTGGAGACCGGGGTGCCCCCCCGAAAGCCCTGGCAGGACTCAGAGGCGGTCGCCACTTTCCCCGGGCGCCACCTCCATGTCAACCGGGCTTCCGGAGATGGTTGCCGGGGGGAGGGAAAAGGTCTATCATCTAGGCAATTCTCCACAGCCTGGCCGACACCGGGAGAAACCGCCGGCGGCTTGCCCGGAGCAGCGAGGCCGGGGCAGCCGACGTCACAATGAGCCTGTCCCATGATCCCCCTGCGCGACAACATCCCCTCCCGCCACCCGCCCCTCATCACCTATCTCCTCATCGGGGCCAATATCCTGATATTTTTCTTTCAGCTCAGCCTGGGGCAGGGAGAGCTGGAGCGGCTCATCTTTACCTACGGCTTCATTCCGGGGCGCTTTGTGGCCCACCTGGGCGAGGTGCCCCTCACCGCGCTTTTCACCCCGGTATTCACTTCCATGTTCCTGCACGGCGGCTGGCTCCACCTCATCGGCAATGTCTGGACCCTGTTCATCTTCGGGGACAATGTGGAGGACACCCTGGGGCATGGCCTTTACTTCCTTTTTTACCTGGCCAGCGGGGTGGTGGCGGCCTTTGCCCAGATGGCGGCCGGCCCTTTTTCGCCGGTGCCCATGATCGGGGCCAGCGGCGCCATCGGCGGGGTGATGGGCGCCTATTTCGCCCTCTTCCCCCAGGCCCGCATCCTCACCCTGGTGCCCGTCTTCTTGTTTCTGATCATTGAGGTGCCGGCCTACATCTTTCTCGGGGTCTGGTTTGTGATGCAGTTCTTTATGGGCACGGTGGCCTTTATGGGGCCCGGGGTCAAAGGGGGCGTGGCCTTCTGGGCGCATGTGGGGGGTTTTGCCGCCGGCTATGGCCTCATCCGTCTGCTGGTCCGAACGCCTTCCTTTAGGTATGCGGCCCGGCGCGGCTGGTGAGGTTCCCGGCCTGGCTGGGGATCACAGTGAGGTCTAAGGTGAAGTGGTATCTACCAGGTAGCGCCTTTCTGGCATTATGGCTGGCTTGGGTCCCTCTGGCGGCTTTGGCCCGGGAGGCCCAGCCCAGCCTCAGTGAAGTGAAGCTGCAGCAGGGCGAAGCGGCCCTGAAGGAGCAGCGCTTTGCGGAGGCCCGCCGGCATTTCCGCAAAGCCCTGGAGGCGGAGCCCGACTCGGCCACCGCCTATCATGGCCTGGGCCTGGCCCTGGCGGGGCTGAAGGACTACCGGGAGGCAGCCCAGGCCTTTCAGCAGGCGGCGCGGCTGTCGCCCACCTGGGGGCAGGCCTTTCTCTCTCTGGGCCTGGCCCACTACAAACTGGGGGAATGGCGGGCCGCCCAGGAGGCATGGGAAAAGGCCCTCTCTTTGGAGCCACAGAACCATGAGGCCCTCTATTACCTGGGCCTGGTGCACGGCCGGCAGGGGCGCCACGGCGAGGCCCGGGAGGCCTTTGAGCGGGCCCTGGCGGTGCAGCCAGAGTTCGCCCCGGCGCAAAAGAACCTGGGGCTGGCCCTTCTGAAGCTGAAGCGCTTCCCGGAGGCCGCCGAGGCCTTCCGGAAGGCGGTGCGCCTCAACCCCAAGGACGCGGAAGCCCGCCTGGGACTGTGGGCCGCGTATGTGCGCACCGGGGAAAAGGACAAGGCTGAGCGGGAATTCCAGACCCTGAAGCTCCTGGACCCCGAGCTGGCCCAAAAGTGGCGGGAGGCGGTGCCGGAGTGACAGGGCGGAATGTCAGCCACCTGGGGAAACGGGGAGGGGAGATGCTCTCCCCCTTGCTGGCCCAGGTCCGGCATAACTGCCATCTGGCCAGCAGCGCCCAGGCGGGGTATTACTCCCTGTGCGGGTTCCTGTTGAGACTAAGGGCCCTGTACAAATGGGAGCAGGGGTGGCCGCCGTGGCGGGAGCCGGAACCTGAGGCGGTGCTGGAGTGGGTGGCGGGGGTGGAGAGCGCCTGGGAGGCCCTGGAAGACGCCCCCCTGGCCGACCTGGAGGTGCAGGAGGAGACCTTCGGCCCCTTTGAGATCGAGGCCCTCAATGCCCGCCTGCAATCCCTGGGCCTGGCGTATGGCGCCGGTTATACCCGGGGGCTGGCCCCCACCTTCTTCCTGGGGGAGCTCCTGGAGCGCCGGCAGGAGGACGGCCTCACCATCCTCATCCTGGGGGACGAATGGGCCCGGGACCTGGATGGCACTCCGGCCCTGCGCCAGGGCTCCCTGATCTATGCCCGCCGCCAGGCTCTGGAATACTACCTCTGGGACCGCCTCTCGGACCCGGCCCAGCAGGGCGATGCCCGGGTGGCCGCCGCCCTGGCGGCCTTCGGCCTGGAGCTTCACCGGTTGGTGGCTGATCCTGAGCGTTACCGGGAGGGCTTCCGGGACTTGGCGGCCGTGGAGCTGGAGACCTACATCCGCCACGAAATCGGCGAAGCCCAAGACACGGAACTTGGGGAGGCGTTTCCGCTCCTGTTGGAGCTCTTTCCCCAAACCCGCATTGAGCTGTGGCTCCGGGGTCTCAAGGATGCCCTGGCGGATGTCCATGAGGCCGGCCGGCTGGCGTATATCATCGAGAGGCGTCTCCTGGCGTCGGCGGCCCTGTTTTTCGCCTTTCAGCCGGGCCTGTATCCCCTGCTCCTGCCGGAGGTGAATGCCGTGTCCTGTCGGCTGCTGGCGGGAGACTGGCAGGCCCTGGCGGCAGCCCGGCAGGCGGCCCGGGACCGCCTGGCGGCCGAGGCGGCCCAGGTGCGGGAGCTCACCCTGGCTCTGGCGGATACCCCGGCCCGCCTGGGTAAGGAGCTCTCCCGGCGGTTCCTGGCGCCCTTGGGGCTCTAAGGTGGGAGGTGCGGCGATGGGGGATCCTGCGGCCATCTGAGAAAGGGGCAGGGATGCGGAGAGTCCTTTTCCGGAAGAGAAAAATGAAGTGGTTGGTTCCGGTATACCTGATTGCCTTACTCCTCGCCGCCACGCCAACGGTCCTGGCCCTGACCCCACCGCCGGACCAGGTGCGCCGCAGTTGGCAGAAGCGCTTTGAGGAGCTGGACCGCAACCGGGACGGCCGGGTGAGCCGGGCGGAATATCTGGAGTTTTTCGGGGGAACTTCCGGGATGCGCCGGCAATATTTCGAGTATGAATTTCGCCTTTATGACCGCAACGGCGACGGGTTCATTTCCTGGGAGGAGCACCAGACGCCGGTGGGGCCGGAGGATGAGTTCCGGGCCCTGGACCGCAACGGCGACGGCCGCCTCAGCCGGGAGGAGTTCCGCTTCCGCTACCGGGAGCAGGACTTCCCCCGGCTGGACCGCAACCGGGACGGCTACATCAGCCGGGAAGAGTTCCTTCAGTCACCGAGACATCGCCGGTGATCGGCCAGGATTTCGGGGAAGGAGCAGCTTGTCGGCCCCGGCTCTAAACAGGCTTAGAACGGAGGTCTCACCCATCCCGGCTCCCTGTGGAAAGCTGAGGAGATGATACGCCATGGCCACCCCGTGGGTCATCCTCTGCCCCTGTCAGGATCTGCCCGCCGAGCCTTCGGTCCTGGCCCGGCGGCTGGAACGGGCCGGCGCCGCCGTCAGGGTTTCGCCTCCTCTGTGCACACCGGCGGGGCTGGCGGAGCTGGAGGCCCTGGGAGAGCCGGCCGAGGGGGTCCTCCTGGCCGCCTGCGGGCCGCTGTCGCGGCAGGTCCTGCCGGTTTGCCAGCCCTTTCCCGTGGTGGATCTCCTCAGCGCCGCGGACCTGGAGGAGGCCGTGGGTCGGGTGCTGGCGGCCCTGGCCCGTCCCCTCCCCCCGCCTGCCCCGCTTCGCCTGCGCTCCCGGGAGGTCCTGGTCGTCGGCGGCGGCATCGCCGGGGTGCAGGCCGCCCTGGACCTGGCAGAGGCCGGGATCCTGGTCCACCTCTTCGACGCCGCCCTGTCCATCGGCGGCACCATGGCCCGGTTGGACAAGACCTTCCCCACCCTGGACTGCTCCATCTGCATCCTGGGCCCCCGGCTGGTGGAGGCGGCCTCCCACCCCCGCATCAACCTCATCACCTGGGGGGAGTTGGAGCAGATCAGCGGCCGGGCCGGGGATTTCCAGGTGGAAATCACCGAAAAGCCCCGCTATGTGGACATGAGCCGGTGTGTGGGCTGCGGCGCCTGCAGCCGGGTCTGCCCCGTCATCCTGCCCAGCCGCTGGAATCTGGGGCTCTCCCCCCGCAAGTGCATCCGCATCGTCTTTGCCCAGGCGGTGCCGCTCAGGGCCACCCTGGAGCGGGAGTATTGCATTGACTGCCGCCTGTGTGAGAGTGCCTGCGAGCGGCAGGCCATTGACTTGGCGGCCCGGCCCCGGACCCGGATCCTCCATGTGGCTGCCATCGTAGTGGCCACCGGCGCAGTGCCCTTAAGCCCCCGCCTCAAGGGGGAATATCATTACGGCGACCACCGGCGGGTGCTCACCGGCCTGGAATTCGAGCGCCTGGTGTGCGCCACCGGACCCACCGGCGGCGCCTTGGTGGGCCCTGACGGCCGGCCCCTGAAGAGTCTGGCTTTCATCCAATGCGCCGGCTCCCGGGACCGGCGGTTTCTCCCCTATTGTTCCGGCATCTGCTGTGCCGCCTCCCTGAAACAGGCCCTCATCGCCAAGGAGCACGACCCCGAAGTGGAGATCACCGTCTTTTTCAATGACCTGCGCTTGGCCGGCAAGGGGGGCGAAGATCTTTTGCACCGGGCCCGGGAGGCGGGCATCCGCCTGGTGCAGGGCCTGCCGGGAGCCATCGAGCCTGACCCGGACGGCGGCGTCCGAATCATCTCTGCGGCCCTGGCCGGCGGCGGACCCCGGCGCCTCCGAGTGGACCTGGCGGTCCTGGCCGTGGGCCTGGCGCCGCCCCCACCCCACCCGGTCCTGGAGGACCTTATCGGCCCCCGGGATGTGAGCGGCTTTTACCAGGCGGCGGACCCGGTGCTGGCTCCCCTGGACGCTTGCACCCCCGGAGTTTTCTTCGCCGGCACCTGCTTGGGCCCCAAGGACATCACGGAAAGCGTCTCCCAAGGGAGTGCCGCCGCCGCCCGGGTGCTCACTTTTTTGCGCTCCGCCTTCTGACCGCATCGGTTGGCCGCGGCTCGTGAGGCGCCTTGACAGCTTACCTGTTGTAATTTAAACTAAATTAGGTGCAAAAGCGGCTCAGGGAGCGGGGCCCGGAAGACCGGGATTCGGACCTGGCGGAGGTTGGCATGAGCTCACAGGAACTGCAGGAAGAACGGGTGGCGGCGCCGCTCCCGGAGCGGCTGCCGTTGGTGCTGGAAATCCTTCCCGGCCAGGCGGCGGAGGGGCTGGTGGCCATCTTCGAGGCCGGGGAGTACGAGCATGCCGACCTGGCGGAGCTCTGCCAGCGGGCCCTGGAGCGCCAGGACCTCAGCATCGAGGAGCAGCTGGTGCTGGAGGACATCCGGCGCCAGTTGCAGGGCGGCAAGCTGCTCTGCCGGGGCCGGGAATTGCCGGGGTCGCCTCTGACCGTGGCCACCCTGGAAGAGACCGAGGCCGGAGAGCGCTATTTCTATGTGGCCGTGCGGGCCATCCGGCCCCAGGAGGGAGGGTAGCATCACGACCGCCGTCCCGTCGCTCCCGACCCTGTGGGACCCGGGCCCCCACGTGGTGACGCCGGACGGTTTTCTCTGCCTGCCCCTGCTCTTCGACCCCGAGGTGGCCCGGGATCTGCAGCATCTTCCCCCTGTCACGGATTCCAAGGCTTTTCCCTTCACCCTCAGTCCCGGCGGTGACGGCCAGGTCATCCCCACGGTGCGCCTGACTTCCCTGGTGGCCTGCTACCACCTGCTGTGGCCCGAGGCTTATGAGAAGGCCCGGGAAGCGCTCCTTCAGGAGGTGGGCCTGCCTCTTGAAAAAGACCCAGTCCTGGAGGGCTGGCTGGCCCGGCTGGTCCTGGAGGTGCTGCCCCATTTTGTGCGGCTGAGCCCCGCCGCCACCCGGGACCGCCTGGGTCCGGAGGCGGTGATCACCGCCTTGGCCCAACGCCTGCAGATCCCCCGCGCTTATTATGAACAGGCCCGGAAGGCCGGCGCCCCCGGGGATCTGGCCCGAAGGCTGGCGGCCCTGGAGGCGCTGGCCGGTTCGGCCCCACCGCCTCCTTGCGGCCGGGTCAGCGGCAGGGAGCTGGATCATTGGCTGGCTCAGGCCTTGAGAGCCCGCATGCTGGAGCGGGAGCGCCAGATCTTGAGCGAACGGCTGGCGCAATCCCGGCACCATCCGGAGGAGAGCCGGCTGGCCCGTACCGCCCTGCTCCTCTATCTCCGGGACCGGGGGGAGCTGGAGCTGGATGGCTTCGGATTTTTTCCGGATGCCCGCAGCGCCGGGGATTACTGGGTTTATAAGCGCACCGGGGAATATTTCCTGCAGGACTATTTCGGCCGCCTCTATCTCTTCCCGGATTGCCGGGTGGCGGTCTCCACCCGGGAGCGCCTGCGGCCGGTGGTGTGGGAGAAATACAAACACCCTTTCCTGCGCCGCCATGCCCCCCGGCAAGAGATCTGCCTGCCCAAGGAGTATCAGGTGCCTCTGGTGGTGGGCCCCCGGGAGATCATCGCGGCCCTGGAGGCGGGCCTCACCGCCCTGTATTACGGCTACAACCCCCGGCGGCGCAACGGCTACCACAGCCTGGACCGTCATCGCGGGGAACAGCTGGTGAGCTTTGACGATTACCGCCTGTCATCGGAGGACCCCCGGGTCCTTTCCGGGCGGGTGGAGGTGAAGAATCGCTACCTCTGATCTGAAACCAAGGCTTCGGCCGGCCCGGCGGGCACCCGAGCCCTGGCGGCCCGGCGCCTTTGCGGTTGTGGCGGGATTGGTGCAAGGGGGAGAGGTCGGCGAGGAGCTGCTGAGGCCCCCGGACCCGGAGGAACTCAAGGTGGAACGGCTGCTTCCCGGGGGTCGGCCCCGGGCCAAGTCTAAATGGCAACCGCCCCTTTTTCCCCTGCTCCCCCAAAGAGCCTTTGAGCTGGCGGAGAACATCCTTACGCGCTGGCAGAACCCGTATCTGCCCTTTGCCCGGGATGCCCAGGAGGTTCGTCTTTCCCGGGCCTTGTGGGAAAGACGGCCTGATCTGGCGCCGGAGGTTCTGGTCCGGGTGCATTTTGCCTCCTTGCTGGCCCGGGAGCTCCTGCAGGCAGACCCGGCCGCCGGGGAGAGCGGGGGCAGACACGGCCTGCGCCTGCTCCTTATGGCAGATGGGGCTCAGGCCCACGCAGAGCAAGAAAAGTAGGAGTGCATCACATGATTGATCATCTCGGCGACGCCCGGCGGCGGCGCCTGGAAGCCAAACTGGCGGACTTCCGGGAACGGCAGACCGAAGCCGCCTTGGCGCATATTCTGGAATTCACCCACACCCCGGCCAGCCTCAAGGCCCGCATGGACCGCCATGTCATCGGCCAGGAGCAGGGGAAAAAGGTGCTGGCCACCGCCATCGCCTTCCATTACCGGCGGCTGGCGGCGGCCCTGAAAGGGGCCCGGGCAGCCGGGATCCTGGACTGGGAGACCGCCCTGAAGCAGACCCGCACCCCCAAGGCCAACATTCTGATCATCGGCCCCACCGGGGTGGGCAAGACCTATTCGGGGGAGATCGTCTCCCAACTGGTGGGGGTGCCCTTTGTGGTGGAGGACCTCACCAAATTCAGCGAGACGGGCTATGTGGGTCAGAACACCCAGGACATCCTGGTGGATCTCCTCATCGCCGCCGGCGGCGACCCCCTGGTGGCCCAGATGGGCATCGTCTACCTGGATGAGCTGGACAAGATCGCCGCGGAGGCCACTACTACCCGGGATGTCTCCGGCAAGGGGGTGCAGAAGGGTCTTCTGCGCCTGGTGGAAGGGGTGACCAACACCATCGAGATGGGGAAAGAGCGCCTGAGCCTATCCACCAAACATGTGCTCTTCATCGCCGGCGGGGTCTTTGAGACCCTGGGGAGCATCGTCAAGAAGCGGCTGGCCAAGCAGAAGATCACCGGCGAATGGCGGGAGCTGGTATCCGCCGACGACCTGGTGGAATTCGGTATGGAGCGGCAGCTGGTGGCCCGCTTTCCGGTGAAGGTGGTCTTCCACGGCCTCACCACCGAGGACCTGAAGAATATCCTCACCCAGAGCGCCGACAGTCCCCTCCTTGCCTATGTCAATGACCTCAAGGCCTGGGACATCGACCTCTCCTTCACCGATGAGGCCCTGACCCTGGTGGCAGAGCGGGCCAAACAGGAAGGCGCCGGCGCCCGGGGTCTGGTGAGCGTGCTCCACCGCATCCTCTTTGAGGAGATGTTCCGCCTTCCCGGCACCTATACCGGGCCCTTGGTGGTGGACGCGGCCTTCGTGCGGGAGCGCCTCACATGAAGCTGAAATCCCTCCAGGAGCTCAGGCGGCCGCCGGTTCAGGAAGTGGCGCTGGGCACCCTCCCCCAGGAGCTTAAAATTCGCCGCCTGGCCCTGGAGAAGGCCTTCGCCCTCAACCGGGCGGTGAAGCAGCTCTTTCAGGAGAGCTTTGAGTGGTACGGCTTCACCCTGGGCCGCCGGGAGGAGCCGGAGGTGGTGGTGGACATCGGCCTTCCCCGCAATGATGACAACTTCGCCGAGTTCACCCGGGTGGGAGCGGAGCGCATTGCCGCCTTTCAGGAGACCCTGCCGCCCCACCTGGTGGTGAACGGCTGGGTGCACTCCCACGGCAGCCTGGAGCTGCAGGCCTTTTCGGTTATTGACGCCGCCAATCAGGCAGTGGTGCTGGATTATGTCTGCACCCTGGTGAAGCGGCCGGTGGCCAAGCGGGAGGTGGTCATCCAGGATCTGGCCCTCCTCACCGAGGCTGAGCTGGCGGACGCGGACCTCTCCCGAGGCAGCGTCACCTTGGTCACCGATGTGCCCGTGAGCCGGGCCCGGTTGTGGGAGACGGTGCTGGGCGGCTTCTGTTATGCCCTGGTGGTGGGGGACGACGGCTGGCACCGGCAGGAGATTCATTACCTCCGGCAGGGCCTCCTCACCGGCCGCCGGGAGGTGAGCCACCGGGAGGTGGAGCTGGGGATCCTTGATTCACCCCCGGGGGAGCGCCTGGAGGAAGCCGCCCTCCTGGAGGAGGTGCGGGAGAAGATCAGCCCCTTGCGTTACCGGCTGGAGAAGCTGGAGCGGGTGTGAACCGGGCTTCCCGGCCTGGCGAGTGCGTGGGTCCACACGGGGAGGGGAAGAGAAAGAGCTGGCAGCCTTGGCCCTCTTCCCTCAAAAATATGCCGCACCTTCCATTTAGAACGCCTTGAATCTCAAATCAACCCGCCTTTCTGAACGTCTCGATCGGCAGCTGCGCATTCCCGGCTGGCGCCAGGAGCTCCTCTCCAAGGCCCGGGTGGGAGTGGTGGGGGAAGCGGACCTTCTCACCGCCCTGGTGGTGGTGGGCGCTGCGGCTTTGGGGCTCAACCGCCTCACGGTGCTGGCCCCCGCACTGGAGCCCCGCCTGCTGGACGCAGCCCGCCGCCTCAACCCGGATTTCTCCCTGGCGCATCTGGAGGGCTGGTGCACTCACCCGACCGTGGCCCGAGTCTTCGACGGCTGCCAGGTGCTGGTGGACCTGAGCCGCTACGGCCTGGCCACCAAGATTCTCCTGGAAGAGGGCCGCCGGACCGGAGTGCCGGTGGTGCGGGCCCTGATGACCGGCCCGCCTGAGGCCCTGGAGGGCCGCTTCCTTACCTATCTCCCCGGCCGGGAGACCCGGGAATTGTCCGAGGTGGTCCCGGGTTCCAGTTTCCCGGACCCGTCTCAGGAAGACGGCGCCCTGGCCCTCATCCTGGCGGGGCTGGCCCTGGAGGAGGTGAAAAACCGGCTCATGGGCCAGGGACCGCCATCCCCGCTTCTGACGCTGCCGGCGGGGGGCCCGGCTCCTGCCCTCCCGCAGCCCCTGCTTGTCATCGGGGCCGGCGCCCTGGGGAACATGGTGGCCCTGGGGCTGGTGTGGTCCGGCCTCACCCGCCTGGTGGTGATGGACCCGGACACCATTGAGACCACCAACCTCAACCGGCAGATCCTCTTTTATGATGCGGTGGGCCAGAGCAAGGCCCTGACCCTGGCCCGGCGCCTCGGGGAGCTTTACGGCGCCAAGGCCGAGGGCCGGGAGGAGATGTACTCCGAGGCCACCGATCTCAGCCCTTATGCCGCGGTGTTCGACTGCGTGGACAATTTTGAAACCCGGGTGGTCCTGAGTGAGGCCTGCCGGCGCCAGGGGAAGATCCTGGTGAGCGGCGGGGCCGGGGTGGAGGCGGGCCAGGTGGTGGTCTATCACCCGGCGGAGGGCGGCCCCACCCCGGCAGAGCTCCTGGGATTGGAGGCCATTGTGGCCGGCCGGGCCCGGGAAGAGGCCCAGAGGACCCGGGAGGCCTGCGTCTATCAGCCGGACCCGGCGGTGATCATGACCAACCTCATCATCGGCGGCCTCATGGTGCGGGCCGGCCGCCTGGCCCTGGCAGGCCGGCCGCCGGCGCCGGTCTTCTATGACCGGGGGCGCCTGTCTGTCTGAGGCTGCCGGCCCCCCCCCTCGCGCCAACATGGGCAGGGCTGTGGTCTGTTTCCACCTCAGAGGGGCCAGAAACAGAAAAACCACCCGGGGTTACCAGCTCCCCAGGCCACCTTCCGGCGCCCGGCAAGCCGGCAGCCGGTCCTCCGCTCTCCCTGAGCCCGCCTCTGGTAAGTGATGGCAAGGAAGGGCTGAAAAACGCGCCTCCCCCTTCCAGGTCCCAAGGTTCCTGGACCTTCCCGGGATTCTAGCCCGGGTTATCCCTTTAAGCTCCGCAATTTGTGAATCAAGGCCAGGGTCAGCAGCACCACCGCCGCCCCTTCGCACAATAACAGAAACCAGTAAAAGCTGGTGGCAACCATGGCTCATGTCGTTTTGGAGCCCGGCTCAGGTCCCTGAGACCAGTTTGCCCTCCGTGGCGGGGCGATTGACAACTTGGCGGCATCAAATTGCACCGGCTGTGCCAAAGATAAAGAGAGGTGGGGGCTACCTCCTCCCTTGGCACCCGCCTGAAAATTCGACAGAAAAAAGGTCGGAAATACCTATACTTGCAATTTGCCGGGGCTCAGCGGGGATGAAAGTCTAGACTTAAGGAGCGGCGGTGGGCCGCAACGCGGGGAATTCTTTCAGTTTAAGGAGGGAAACAAATGTTTCATTTCTGAAACAAAAAATCACCTTTGCCAAGGAAAAAAGGAGGAGGGTTCCCTCGCCCCTGCCAGTTCCGGATCCGGGATGCCAGGGGGTAAAGGAGTAATGGCGCCGGAGCTTCTTTGCGTGATGAATACCTTCCTGGGACCCAGAAAGCAGCCTGGGGGGATAGGAGTGATAACGCCAGCCCTTCTTTGCGGGTTTTTTCTCCTGAGCGCCGCCCGTTTGCCCGAAAGCCGCTCGCCAAGCGGGATGCTCCTCCCCCGAGCCGAAGGGACATCCGGGTTTATCTTATCCTCACCAGGAGCGCTGCCAGGGGCCGGGCAGACCCTGCTGGCCGCCGGTTGAGGCCGGAGCATCCTCGATCCAGGGGCGGTCAGTGGCCCGGAAATAATCCCGCCTGCCTATGCCCACCAGGCGGTTATCCTGGAAGATCAGGGGCGTAAACCCGCCCCGGACGGTGTTGCTGCCCTCATAATCCATGTTGTGGGTGCGGTAAAACAGGAAGACGAAATGTCCGCCCCGGTAGTCTCCCTCTTCCTGCACCTGGGGCGGTCCCATGAGGCCCTCCACCTCCGCCCGGCTCATCCCGGGACGGACCTCCTGCAGGCGGAAATACGCCTGGAAGATGCGTTCCCGGGGCCACTGGGTGAGCACCGTCTCCCCGCAGCCCGCCAACAGGCACACCACCATGGCCAGTATCCCGAAATGCCCCATGATCTCCTTCCGCCGGCAGAGGAGATGATCCGCCGCCCTGAACTGAGGTGCCCCCCGTGAAGTGAGTGCCCGTCTCGCTGTGCCCCGGGGAGCCAGGAGGGCCAGACCCCTGGGGCTGCCCGCCGACACCCGGGGCGGGTCAGGCTGCTCCGCCAGCCCGACCTCAGCGGCACTCTGCACCCATCACCTGCACTATAATGCCCCCGCAGAACGGCGTCAACCGTGGCGGCAGGCAAGGAGCCCGCCCGGCCAGTTTTCTGCCCTCCGAGTCGCCTGCAGCCCCGAGACGAGGTCACGAGGCCAAGCGGTTTTCGATCAAGGAAATCCGCCCTCCCTCAGCCGGCGCTAAGCGGCCGAGGTTTCCAGGGCCGGGGCTTCTGCCTCGGGGCTGAGGCCGGACTCGCGGCTGCGGGCCCGTTCCCGGTAAAAATTTTTCAGACGGCGCCGGATGACACTGCCCTCCCGGCCCATGGCAGCCAGGATGTGTTCGGTCAGCGGGTTCAGGTCTTCATGGGCCAGGATCACCGTGCGTTTGTTGCGCTTCATGGTTATCCCCCGAGCCATTTTCTTCGAGGGATATTCAATTTTGATGCCAACCCGGTGAAGGCCCTCCCGCCCGGAGCCGGTCCGGTTCAGGCGGTGCCCCAGCCGGCCAGGCGGCAAAAATTGCCCAGAAAGTGCCGGAACCAACGGCCCACCTCCGGATCCCGCCGCCGGGCGTCGGCCAGAAGGCCGGCGGCCTCCACCCCGGAGCCCTGAAGGGCCCAGGCGGCATCCGCCTTAAGCCAGCGGGCCACATCCCCGGGCCCGGCATGGTTGTCGAACTGCAGGCCCAGCACAAAGGGGTGCTCCGCCAGTCCCAGGGCCTGCACCGGCACCTCCGGGGAGCTGGCCAATACCTCCAGACCCGGCGGCAGAGGCGGCAACACTCCCTGGCCGTGCCAACTGAAAAGCCAAAAGCGAGACGGCAGACCCGCAAAGGCCGGATGAGCTTGGCCGGCCGGGGTGAGCTCGCCTTCCCGGTAGCCGATGACCTTGCGGGGCAAGGGGCCCACCCGACAGCCCAGCACGTGGGCCAAGAGCTGATGCCCCAGGCAGAAGCCCAGATAAGGAGTCCCCCGGGCCAGGCACTCCCGGATCAGGGCCTTCAGGGGCCGCAGATAAGGATAGCGGTCCTCCTCGTCCACATTGGGGGAGCCGCCCAGCACCACCAGGCCGCCGACCTCGGGGGCTGCCGGCAGCGGCCGGCGCCAGACCTCCACCACCTGCCAGGGGACCTGATGTTCGCTGAAGGCGGCCAGCAGGTGCTCGCCCGGCCCTTCCCAGTCCATATGTTGAATGATGATCACCGGGAGAGGTGATGGCATGGGTTATCCTCCATGAGGGAGCAGTATCGAAGAAAGGGGCGAGGCCGCCGGCGCTCTTTCCGTCGTCTGGAGGGTATGATACAGTGCTGCCCCGGAGGGCGTGGCACATGCAGGTGGAATATTGTCACGGGGTGAAATACTACCTCTTCCCCCGGCTGGCGGCGCTGCCCGGGGTGCGCCACGCCGTTTTCACCCGCCAGGGCGGCGTCAGCCGAGGGGCCTTCGCCACCCTGAACATCAGCTTCGGGGTGGGGGATGACCCGGAGGCAGTGCGGGAAAACCGCCGCCGTCTGGCCGCCTCTCTGGGGCTGACGGCGCTCCGGAGCGCCCGTCAGGTGCATGGGCTTGGGGCAGTCATCATCCAGGGACCCTTGCCCGCCGGCCACCCCCCGGAGATTGCGGACATCCTCATCACCACCCGTCCCGGGGTGGGACTGCTCATCGCCGGGGCCGACTGCCAGGCGGTGATGCTCTACGATCCCGGGCAGCGGGTGGTGGCCAATGTCCACTGCGGCTGGCGGGGCCAGGTGCAGGATGTCCTGGGCCAGGCGGTGCGGCTCCTCACCGCCGAATTCGGCTGCCGGCCGGAGGACCTCCATGCCGCCATCGGCCCGGGGCTGGGGCCCTGCTGCGCCGAGTTTGTCCATTACCGGCAGGAATTTCCCCGCCAGTTCTGGGACTACCAGGTGCGCCCCGGGTATTTCGATCTCTGGCGCCTGAGCCTCGACCAGCTGGCTGCCGCCGGCGTCCCCCCCTCCCAGATGGAATGTGCCCGGCTCTGCACCCGCTGCCTGCCGGAGGATTTTTACTCCTACCGCCGGGAGCGCACCACCGGCCGTCACGGGGCGGTCATCGCCTTGGCCGACGACCCTGACAGGTGAGATGCGGACCTTCGGCGGGACGGAAAAGGCCGGCCTGCCTGAGCCTTCCTCATCCCCTGCTCCCTCCTGCCGGGGAGGAAAGAGGTTACCTCAGCGATATTCCTATAAAAGTCAAATGTCTGGGAGAAAGCCGGTTAAACGTTCCACCCCGCAGCCTTCCCTCAGGCACTGGCACCAGCCGCTGGGCCACACCCAGGCATCTCAAAGAAAAAAGAAAGGGCGACAGGCAACCCGGCCCATCGCCCCTGAGCAAATGCCGGCAGATCCTTAGGCCTCCGGGGGGGCCTGCTTTTTCATCAGCTTGTCTTTCAGGTCACAGTAGAGTTTCTTGGTCTTGTCCACGGCGTTGTTGACCTGATCAGGATACTTCACCCCCACCAGTGCTCCGGCGATGAAGCACACCAGCCCGAAAAGAACCGTTCCCATGCTGTCACCCTCTCTCAGAAGTGAAATCGTGTCCGTCGCTCTCCGGCCCTGTGCTCAGGACCTTGTGGTCAGTAAATCCAAAGCCTCCCGGGCCAGTTCCCCCACGGTGGTCTGGCGGAACCGCCCCTGGTCGTACAGGCGAAAGGCCGCAGCATCCCCGGCGAGGGCCGCCAGGGCCTCCCGGGCCGAGGTGAGATGCAGCCGTCCGGCGCACCAAGCGGCCAGGGCCCGCACCTGGGGGTCGGCATCCGCCAGGCAGAGCACCACATAGGGCGCGACTTCGGTCAACGCCTCGGGATGGACCTCCGCCAGCCGCCCCACCCCCCAGAGCATGGGCGCCCGGGAGAACTCCTCCTCCAGAAAGCCGCAGAACATGGGGATGATGTCCTCAACCACCGCCAGGTTGTGCCGGCCGATCTCCCCCAAGGCCGCCGCGGCCCCCCAGCCCACGCTGGCGGAATCCTCATTGAGGAGCCACAACAGGCGGCCGATGACCTTTTTCACCTGGTCGGGATGGACCGCCGCCACATGCCCCAGGCCCTCCAGGGCCCGCCAATGCAACAAATCCTCCGGGTCGTAAAGATACTGCAACAGCAGGCGCACCACCGCCTTTTCCCGGGCCGCCAACCGGACCACGCCGGCAAAATCGGCTTCCTCCAGCAGGGCGTTGAGGCGCTCCCGGAGCTCAGGTGCGGGCATCGGTCTCATGGGGATGGCTCATCAGACTCAGGCAGAGCGGCCGTGCGCTCACCGGTTCGCAAATTGTCTGGCGCCTTCCGGGGTGCTCAGGGAGCTCACCCTCCGGAGCGCTCCGTGTCCCCCGGCTAAAAGGGGATGTCGTCCTCCGGGGGGGTGTCCGGGCCGCGCCACTCCGCTTCGGCCTCCCGGGGTTCGGCCGCCCGGCCGCCGCCCAGCATTTTCATATTGTCGGCCACGATCTCATAGGAGTACCGCTTGACCCCCTCCTGCTCCCAGGTGTCGGAGCGGATGCGGCCTTCAATATAGACCAGCCGGCCTTTGGCCAGATACTGGCCGCAGATCTCCGCCAGCTTGCCCCAGGCGGTGATGCGGTGCCACTCAGTGCGCTCCTGCTTCTGGCCGTTGCGGTCCGTGAAGGTCTCGGTGGTGGCGAGGCGGAATTTGGCCACCGCGGTGCCGCCGGCGGTATAGCGTAACTCCGGATCGGCCCCCAGATGGCCCACCAGGATGACGCGGTTAACACCTGCCATGTCCCCTCCCATGGGACCTGAAAACTGCCCCTCTGCATATCACAGAATGGCCTTGCGGGCAAGTGCGAATTCTCACAATCCTTATCCCGGGCACCCTCAGGGCAGCCGGCCCCAATCCACCAGGAGGTATTCCGGCACCAGCTTCCCCTGGAAGTAGCCCACCCGGGGGCTGAAGGCCACCTCCAGGACCCCCTCCTTCAGGGCCTGGCCGGCCCCGTCGAAAAACATCACCTCCCGGAGGCAGTCTTCCTGGGCCAGCTTCAGCTTCAGGTGCCGGTCGTTCACCACCCGGGCCTCGAGACACCGCACCCGGCGGCTCACCAGCACCGGCTCCGGATTCCCGGGCCCGAAGGGCCGAAGCAGCTCCAGGTGGGCAAAAAATTCCTCATCCAGCTCCCGTAAGTGCACTTCGGCGTCCACCTCCAGGGCCGGCGGCGGCGGCTCTGTGCCCACCTGCGCCTCAAAGGCCGCCTCCAGGCCCGCCTGGAGGGCGGGGAGATGCTCCTCCGGCACCACAAAACCGGCCGCGGCGGCGTGTCCGCCGTATTTTAAGAGCAGGTGGCGGCAGGAGGTGAGGGCGGCAAAGAGATGGAAAGCCGGGATGGAGCGGGCCGAGCCCCGCCCCCGGCCGCCCGTGAGGCTCACCAGGGCCACCGGCCGGCCCAGGTCCTCCGTCAGGCGGGCGGCAGCGATGCCCAGCACCCCCGGGTGCCAGCCGGCCCCAGCCGCCACGATCACCGGCCGCCGGGCCAGCCCCTGGGTGCGGATCGTCTGCCAGGCCTCCTTGAGGACCTGGTCCTCATAGCTTTGGCGCCGGCGGTTCAGGAGATTGAGCTCCCGGGCCTGGAAACGGGCCTGACCCATCTCCGGGGCGGTGAGGAGAGCCAAGGCGCCCAAGGCCTGCCCCAGGCGGCCGGCGGCGTTGAGGCGTGGAGCCAGCCGGAAGGCCAGGTCCCGGAAAGAGACGTGGCGGCCGTTTAAGCCCGCCACCTCTTTCAAGGCCAAAAGTCCCGGCCGGCGGGTCTCCTCCATCACCTTGAGGCCCTGACGCACCAGGATGCGGTTCTCCCCTACCACCGGCACCACGTCGGCAGCAGTACCCAGGGCCACCAGGTCCAGGTAATTTCTCAGGTTGGGCTCGGCCCGGCGGTCAAACCAGCCCTGGCGGCGCAGTTCCGCCCGCACTCCCAAGGTCAGGAGGAGGGCCACCCCCACCCCGGCCAAGAGGTCGAAGGGATGGCCGGGCACCCGCTTGGGGTTGACGACGGCCAGGGCCGGCGGCAGTTCTTCAGGCACCTCGTGGTGGTCGGTGATGATCACCTCCAGCCCCTGGCGGCGGGCCCAGGCCACCTCCTCGGTGTCGCTGATGCCGCAATCCACGGTCACCAGCAGGCGGGCCTGGGGGGCGAGGCGCTTCAGGGCCGGGAGATTGAGGCCGTAGCCCTCGGTGAGGCGGTCCGGCACATAGGTGCTGACCGGCACCCCCAGCTCGGTGAGGAAGCCGGCCAGGAGCGCGGTGGCGGTGAGGCCGTCGGCGTCATAGTCCCCGTAGACCAGGACCGGCTCCCGGAGCTTTACCGCCCGGGCCAACCGGGCTGCCGCCACGTCCAGGTCCGGCAGGTCAAAGGGCGAACTCAGGCGGGTGAGAGTGGGCTCCAGATAGGCCAGGAGCTCCTCCTCCGCCACCAGACCCCGGTTCACCAGCAGCCGGGCCACCAGCCGGGGCAGCCGGTGCCTTGCACTCACCTGTGCCACCTGCTCCGGCCGCTCCGGCATCAGCCGCCAGACCTTGCGCCGCATCCCTGCTCCTGAAAGGAGGGGGACAAAAGCCCGCCCTCCTTGCCTCCTGCTAAGAATAGGCTATTGCGAAAGTGATCTGTGAGGAGAAAGCCAGGGGACCTCCGCCCTTCCCTCACCCTCCCCTGCCCCTGAAGCCTTGGGCAATCAAGAACAAAGCCTCACAAAATCAACGGGTTGGGGGAGCGGGTCTGGGAGAGGGCGTTAGGGTCCACGACCCCTGGCCCTTCTCCCCAAGCTATCTGCCACAGTTTCAAGACGCCGTTATGGGCCTTTCCTGGAAGGAGGGCCGGGGGTCAGCATCCCCCTCCCCTCTTCCCCATCCCCCGTTATTCCACCGTTTCCCCGGGCTTGAGGGGGAGAATCTGGATCCCGGGCTGATCCTTGAGGTGCCGAGCCAGCTCCTCGGGGGTGCCGGTGAGCACCGGGAAGGTGCCGTAGTGCATGGGGATGACCCAGCGGGGCATGAGCAGCCGGCAGGCATAGGCCGCCTCCGCCGGGTTCATGACGTAGTGGCTGCCGATGGGCAGCATCACCAGCTCCGGCCGGTAGAGCTCCCGGATGAGCTCCATGTCCCGGAAGACCGCGGTGTCCCCGGCGTGGTACACAGTGAAGCCGTCGGGGAAACGCACCACAAAGCCCACGGGGTCGCCGGCCGCCACCATCTGCCCCTCCACCTCGGCGGTGGAGGAGTGCACCGCCTGGGTCATGGTGATGGTGAGGCCATCGGCCACATAGGAGCCGCCCTTGTTCATGCCCACCACTTTGGCCACCCCCATCCCCAAGAGGATCTGGGAGAGCTCGTGGATGGCCACCACCGTGGCGCCGGTGGCCTGCGCCAGGGGCACCGTCTCCCCCACATGGTCGCCGTGGCCGTGGGTCACCAGGATATAGTTCAGCGGGCCCACCTCGCTGATGGGGGTGGTGCGCAGAGGATTGCTGAGCCAGGGGTCGATGGCCAGGCTCACCCCCTGGCCCGCCAGCTTGAAGGCCGCATGCCCGTAATAGGTGATGGCAACTTTGCGTCCGATCGTCGCCATGTCGTCCTCCTCGTCGGAAATCAGTTAAGGCGCCGGCGTTAAGGTCCCGTCAGGCCGGCTTTTTCCCCATCATTGTCCGGCGATGCGCTCCAGGGCCTCCAGGTTCTGCCGCATGCCCACCGCGATGACGGTGTCCCCGGGGAAAAGGGCGGTGTCCGGAGTGGGGTTGAAGAGGAGCTCCCCGTCGGCCCGCTTGATGGCCACTAAAATGAGGTTGAGCTCCCGGCGGATGCCGGTGTCCTTCAGGGGCACGCCGATGAGGGGGGAGTGGGGCCCGATGGCGATCTCCTCCATGCTCCACTCCACTCCCTGGTGCATGGCCAGTTCCATGAAGGTGACCACCGTGGGCCGGAGGATGGACTGGGCCATCTTGGTGCCCCCCATCTCATAGGGCGACTCCACCCGGTCGGCCCCGGCCCGGAGCAGCTTCTGGCGGGAGCCCGGCTCCTCCCCCCGGGCCACGATGTAGAGGCGGGGATTGAGGCTGCGGGCGGTGAGCACAATATAGACATTGCCTGCGTCCGAGCGCACCACCGCCACCAGCCCCTTGGCCCGCTCGATCCCCGCCTCCAGGAGCACCTCCTCCCGGGTGGCGTCCCCAGCCACATAGTTGAAGCCGGCGGCCTCCAGGCGCGTGAGGGCCTCGGGGTTGTTCTCCACCACCACCAGGGGCACCCCGGCCTGGGCCAACTGCCGGACGATGATCTCCCCGATGCGGCCGTAACCGCAGATGATGTAGTGATCTTTCAGGCGCTGGAGTCGCTTTTGCAATTTTCGTTTTCCCAGGACCTCCCGGATCTCCCCTTCCACCACCACCCGGGCCAGGACCCCCACCACATAGAGCATCACCCCCACCCCGGAAAGGAGCAGGACCATGGTGTAAGCCCGGCCGGCGGGGGTGAGGGGCCTCACCTCGCCGTAACCCACGGTGGTGAGGGTGATCACCGTCATATAGAGGGCGTCGAAAAAGCTCCAGCCCTCCACCCACATATACCCCAGGCTGCCCAGGAGGATGGTGGTCCCCAGCACTGCGCTGAGAAACAGCACCTGCCTCAGGGTCACCATGCCGGCCCCCGGGAACCCGCCGCCATCGCCGGCTCAGCCCTGCAGCAGCTCCTGGGCGGTATAGGCGTCGGTGATGAAGACGTTGAAGTAGCGCCCTTTGAGACAGGCCCGGATGGCCGCCACCTTCTCCAGCCCGCCGGCCACGGCGATCAAGGTACGGTCCTCCCGCTGGGCCCGCTCCCTCAAGTCCGGCGCCTTCACCGCGATCACCCGCCGGAGCAACGCCTGCAGGTCAGGGTCCTCCGAATCCAGCAGGGGCTCGCCTTCAGCGTTGATGGGGGTGTGGTTGATCTCCGCCACCACCCCTTTGGCCGCCAGGTCCTCGGCGGTGAGGCCCAGCTCCTGGGTGGCCAGGGCCCGGAAGCCCGGCAGCGGCCCGGTGAGGTAGCCGATGCCCAGGAGCATGAAGTCCACGTCCCAGATCTCCTTGTAGCTTTTGAGAAGCTCGGGATTGGCGGCCATCTGCTGCTCGTACTCCTCCTGGGACAGCCCCGGAATGGAGGGCAGGTTGATGGCGGTGGCATCCGGGTATTTGGTGCTCATCATCCCCACCAAGGCGTTGGCGGTGAGCCCAGGCATGGTGAGGATGGGGGTCAGGGTCAGAGGATACAGGTGCAGGCCGGTGAGCTTGCCCGGCTCCAGATAGGTGATGAGGTAATACAGGGTCTTGCCCCCGGACAGCCCGATCTTGGCCCCCGGCGGCACCACCTCTTCTAGGTAGTGGGCCCCTTCCCGGGCGATGGTCTTCTGGATGGCGTCCAGATCCTTGGCGCCGGGCTCCACCACCCGGACCTCCCTGAGATGCGGATATTTGGCCCTAAGCTGCTCCTCCAGGTCGCCCCGGCGGGGGATGGCGGATTTCTCAAAGATGAAGGCCATCACCTGGGGCAGGGTGGTGTATTCCATCTCATGCAGGCCCAGGCGGTGCGGCTCGAAGGGCCCGTGGCGCCGCATGTAGGTGGCGATCTCGCAGGCCTTGCGCCGGGCCTCGTCATAGGCCACGTCGCTGAACAGGTCCACCGGCCCCAGCAGTTTGCCCCCGGAGATCTGGTAGCCGGCAGCGATCACCCGGGGCGGGCCGTCAAAGCGGATGGGCCGGGCGTCGGCAAAGCCCACGGGCATCAGGGGCCCGTGGTGGGAGCCCCGCATCCAGCCCTCCACCAGGTGGGGGAAGGCGAAGGGCTCCAGCACCTCGCCCACCGCCGGGAAGCCCGACTGGCAGCGGACGATGAGCACCGGGTCATCCTTGCCCACATAGCGGCCGGCGATGATGCCCAGCTTCTGGGAGGAGGCCACCGCCGCCACCTCGTTGTCCCGCTTGCGCTGCACCGACTCGATGAGATAGCGGCCGGAGGCCCCTACCAGCACCAACAGGTCATACATATCCTCCGGGCAGGAGAGGATCCATTCTTTGTTTTCAAAGATATCCAGCACCCGGAAGCGGAAGCCCCGGTGCATGGAGGGGTCAATGACCAGACCGGCGGTGTTGAAAGGATCGGCGAAGATGCGAAAGAGGGGCAGGTTCCAGGCGCCGGGAGAGGTCTTGTCCGCCATGAAGATGACGATGGGTTCGCTCTGGCGCTCCACGAAGGAGATTTCCGCCACCCCCGGGCCCATGCCCTTGACGTTGCCGGAGAAGCTGTCCGCCAACATATCCTGGCCGGCGCCGTAGAGCTTGAGCTGCCGGGCCAGCCGGGTCAGGTCCATGAAGGTGTTCCAGGCGAATTCATGGATGGTGGAGTCATTTTCGCCCCGGTAGTGGGTCATGATGAGCTCCACGTCGTCGCCCACGTGCAGCACCTGGCCGTCCGTCAGCAGACCCCGGGCCACGGCCTTGTCCAGGTGCTCCTTGGCCAGCGCCAGCATGTCCGGGTGGGAGGTGCAGTGTCCAACCCAACCGCCCACATCCGCTTTGATCACGGAAAGGGTGAGTCGTTCAGTCGCCATGGGACCTCCTTGGGTTCTGAGCTCACGAGATTGTCGTGGCACCCAGGCGCTGGTTTATGATACATCACATGACATGACGCGCCTTGGGTATATTCTGCCCTGTCTCTGCCTGGCCTTCCTTCTGGCCGCCGGCTGCCTGAAGCCGTCCTTGCCCCCGCCCTCATCAGGGGTGGATTTTCGCCCCGGCAGTTACGTGCGGGAGTTTTACGCCGCTCCGGATTTTGCGCCCACCGCCGGCCGCTATCATGTGGCCCCCATCCGGGTGGAGGCCGTAAGCGGCGCCGAGCCCGAAAGCGCCCGCCAGCTTTTTCAGGCGGAAGTGAGCCAGGCCCTGACCGCCAATGGCCTGGCGGTAAACCCCGCCCCTGCGGACTTTGAACTCTGCCTGGTCGTCCACCGCCTGGAGGTCTCCCGGGCCTTCCGCTGGCTGAGAGGCCGCATCTCCGCCACCCTGGCCCTCTCGGGCACCATCACCCACAAAGACCGGCCGGTCTTTGCCTTCCGGGATGCCCTGCGCCTCACCTCCCCTCTGGCCCCTGGGCCGGCAGCCCCTGAGGAAACCCAGCTCCTGCTCCGCCAGCTCTTTCGGGAGGCGGCCCGCCGAATGGTGAACCAAATGCTCCTTTAGCGCTTCCCCGGAGCCCCGGTGAGATCGGCGAACACCCGGAGCACGAGGCGCGGCCGCTTCTCATAGTTGGTGACCAGCTCAATGCGGCCGGCATAATTCCCCGGCTCCTGGGCCAGGTTTTTCACCGTGATGAGAAAATCCTTCCCGGCGCCCTGGGGACTGACCGTCACCTGCACCTTGTCCGGCAGGGAATTGCGCACCTCCCGGATCTCCAGGGGCTTCTCCCCGTGGGAGATCAGTCGCACCCTGGCCTCGTGGGCCTGGGTGAGCGGCCCCTTAAAGCGCACGATATGGCTGGGGAGAATCTCCAGCACCGGCTTGGCGACCCCCGTCAGCACCAGCATGACCTGCGGGGTCTCGGGGTCATTGGTGCGCACCCGGGTCTTCTTGATGAATTCCTTCAGCACCGAATAGGGTTTGAGGGCCAGAGTGATGCGGCCTTCCTTGCCGGGGGGGATTTCCTTGTCATACGAGGGCACCGTACAGGCGCAGTCCGGGTCCACCTCCAGGATATGCAAAGGCGCAGTGCCGACATTTTTCACCACAAAGGCGTGTTGTTGCTGCCGGTCCTGGATGAACTCCCCCAAGTCATGGCTGGTCTCCAGAAAGACCGCCTTGGGCCGATCCTGAGCATTTAAGGGGGAAGCAGGCAGAAAAATGAGGAAAATAAGGCAGGACCAGATCACACGGGTTATGGCATGGTGCAGCATAAGCGGTTTTTAGCCAACCCCTTCCGGTTTGGTATCCATCATACCACAAACCCGGGGGCCCGGAGAAAGGAAAATGGTTCCCCTTGCGCTCGCGGCGCAGGCTCCCTTTGTGGTAAGATAATGCGGCGATCCTGACGCCGGAAGGCGGCGGGCAGGGGTGGGGGGCGATGCCTGCCCCACCCCTTACACAGCCCCCTTGGGGGCGGCGAGGAGGGCGAGGCACCCATGAGTCCGCAAAGCCGGGTCAAACGCACCACCCGGGAGACCGACATTGACCTCACCCTGGAGCTGGACGGCCAGGGCAGGGCGGAAGTCACGACCGGCATCCCCTTCTTCGACCACATGCTCACCCTCTTTGCCGCCCACGGCTATTTCGACCTGACCCTGAAAGCCCAAGGGGACCTGGAAGTGGACCAGCACCACACCGTGGAGGATGTGGGCATCTGTCTGGGACAGGCCATCCGGGAGGCCGTGGCCCAGCGGCCGGGGATCCGCCGCTACGGCAGCGCCCGGGTGCCCATGGATGAGGCCCTGGCCCAGGTGACCCTGGACCTCTCCAACCGGCCCTACCTGCACTTCCAGGTGAAGCTGCCTCCCGGCGGCGCGGGCTTGGACCCCCAGATGCTCAAGGAATTCTGGCGGGCGGTGAGCGTCCACGGGGGGATCACCCTGCACATCGAAGTGCCCTACGGCGAGAACACCCACCACATCATGGAGGCGGTCTTCAAGGCCGCGGGGCGGGCCCTGGACGAAGCCACCCGGCCGGAACCCCGCGCCCAAGGCGTGCCTTCTACCAAGGGAGTCTTGTGAGGGGTAGAGACGTGCGGGGGAGGGCGAGGGACCAGAAGGTCCCTCCCCTCCCCCGCACCCCCTCCCAACCCTT